>CAIUGQ010000525.1 GCA_903898725.1 uncultured Burkholderiales bacterium
GCAGGGACCTGCCGGGGCCTGCCGGGACCTGCCGCGACCCGCCCCCGCGGCGGCCCCGTCCGCCCCGGGCGATACAATCACGCCCGTGAAACGGCACGGCCGCGCGCGTCGCGCGCCGCCCCCGGACGGGCCGCGCCGGCCACGGCGCCCCGGACAACGACTCGCAAGGATCTCCCCATGGCTCTCAAGTGCGGCATCGTCGGCCTGCCGAACGTCGGCAAGTCGACGCTCTTCAACGCCCTCACCAAGGCCGGCATCGCCGCCGAGAACTACCCGTTCTGCACGATCGAGCCGAACGTCGGCATCGTCGAGGTCCCGGACCCGCGCCTGGCGCAGCTCTCGGCGATCGCCACGCCCGAGAAGACGCTGCCGGCGACGGTCGAGTTCGTCGACATCGCCGGTCTGGTGGCGGGGGCCTCGAAGGGCGAGGGCCTGGGCAACCAGTTCCTCGCCAACATCCGCGAGACCGATGCGATCGTCCACGTGGTGCGCTGCTTCGTCGACGAGAACGTCGTGCACGTCGCCGGGAAGATCGACCCGCTGTCGGACATCGAGGTGATCAACACCGAGCTCGCGCTGGCCGACATGGCCACCTGCGAGAAGGCGCTGCATCGGGCCTCCAAGCTGGCCCGATCGGGCGGCGACAAGGAGGCCTCGCGGCTGGTGGCGCTGATCGAGAAGTGCCTGCCGGTGCTGAACGAGGCGCGGCCGATCCGCTCGCTCGACCTGTCGCCCGAGGAACGCCTGTCGCTGCAGCCGCTGTGCCTGATCACCGCCAAGCCCGCGATGTACGTGGCCAACGTGCGTGACGACGGCTTCGAGAACAACCCGCACCTCGAGGCCGTGCAGAAGCTCGCCGCCGCCGAGAACTCGCGGGTGGTGCCGGTGTGCGCCGCGATCGAGGCCGAGATGGGCGACATGGAGGACGAGGACAAGGCGGTCTTCCTCGCCGACATGGGCATGACCGAGCCGGGCCTGAACCGCGTGATCCGCGCGGCCTACTCGCTGCTCGGGCTGCAGACCTACTTCACCGTCGGCCCGAAGGAAGTGCGGGCCTGGACCGTGCGGATCGGCGCGACCGCGCCGCAGGCCGCGGCCGTCATCCACACCGACTTCGAGAAGGGCTTCATCCGCGCCGAGACGATCGCCTACGACGACTTCATCGCGTGCAAGGGCGAGTCCGGCGCGAAGGAGAAGGGCAAGATGCGGCTCGAGGGCAAGGACTACGTGGTGCACGACGGCGACGTCATGCACTTCCGTTTCAACGTCTGACAGCAGGCCTCCCGATCCGGATCGTGCCGACGCGCACGACGCCGGCGCGCTGACACACCCCTGTCTCGCCACTGACATCTCGTCGACTTGTTGACGGGAAACCATCCGCGCTTCGGCAACCCCGGGGAGTGGATGATGAAGCGATGGACACGGTCGATGGCGGCCGCGCTGGTGGTCGGATTCACGACGGCGCCGGTCGCCGCCCAGTCCGATCCGAGGCCGGTGATCCGGGTGGCGGTGCAGCAGGTCTCGACCTCGGGCACGCTCACCCCGCTGCGCGAACAGAGCAACGTCGGCTCGCGCAGCTTCCCGATGATCTATGCGCCGCTGATCGAGCTCGACATCACCGGTGACCTGTCGCGCAAGCCGGGGCTGGCGACCTCGTGGAAGCGCATCGACGACCGGACCGTCGAGCTGACCCTGCGGCGCGGCGTGAAGTTCCACAACGGCGAGGAGATGACCGCCGAGGACGTGGCCTTCACCTTCGGGCCCGAGTACATGTTCGGCACGACTAAGCCGCGCCGTCTCGACGACAAGGCCACGACCGCGAAGGCGCCGGACGGCAAGGCGCTGTTCACCGAGGCGACCCGCACGGTGTCGGGTCCGACGCCGCCGCCCGAGGTGCCCGCGATCGCGCGCCGGCTGTGGCCCTCGCTCGAGCAGGTCAAGGTCATCGACGCGTACACGGTCCGCTTCGTCAACGCCGTCCCCGACGTGACGATGGAAGGCCGCATCGCCCGCTCGGGTTCCGAGATCGTGTCGAAGAAGGCCTATCTCGCCGCGAAGGACTTCAACGCCTGGGCGCGCAACCCGGTCAGCGCCGGCCCCTTCAAGGTCAAGGAGTTCCGCCCCGACAACCTGCTCGTGCTGGCCGCGCACGACGACTACTTCGGCGGCAAGCCGAACGTGCGCGAGATCCGCTACCAGGTGGTGCCCGAGGTGTCCGGGCGCGTCAACGGGCTGCTCTCGGGCGAATACGACTTCGTCGCCGACGTGCCGCCCGACCAGATCCGGACGATCGAGGCGAACCCGCGCTTCGAGGTGATCGGCGGCCCGGTGCTGAACCATCGGCTCATCGTGTTCGACAAGAACCACCCGCAGCTCGCCGACCCGCGCATCCGGCTGGCGATGGCCCACGCGATCGATCGCGAGGCGATCGTCCAGGCGCTGTGGGGCGGCCGCACCAGCGTGCCGGCGGGCCTGCAGTGGGAGTACTACGCCTCGATGTTCCAGAAGGACTGGACGGTGCCGAAGTACGACCCGAAACGCGCCCAGCAGCTGATCAAGGAGGCCGGCTACAGCGGCGCGCCGATCCCGTTCCGGGTGCTCAACAACTACTACACGAACCAGGTCCAGACCGCCCAGGTGCTGGTCGAGATGTGGCGCGCGGTCGGCCTGAACATCGACCTCCAGATGAAGGAGAACTGGCAGCAGATCTTCGATCGGAACACGCCGCGCGCGGTCCGTGACTGGTCCAACTCGGCGCCCTTCAACGACCCGGTCAGCTCGATCGTCAACCAGCACGGCCCCAACGGCCAGCAGCAGCAGGCGGGCGAATGGACGAACAGCGAGTTCAACACGCTGTCGGGCCTGCTGGAGATGTCGTCCGACATGACGAGCCGCAGCCGCGCGTTCCGCCGGATGCTGGAGATCTCGGAGCGCGAGGATCCGGCCTACACGGTGCTGCACCGGAACGTCGTGTTCTACGGCAAGCGCAAGGACATCGCCTGGAAGTGGTCGCCGACCTTCGCGATGGACTTCCGCGCGTCGAACGTCAAGTTCGCCAAGCCGTGAGCGCGACGGCCCCCGTCGCCCGGCCGGTGCGCACGGCGGCGCCGCGCGCGGCCGCGCTGCTGAAGGTGCGCGGCCTGCGCGTCGCGTTCGACGACGGGCAGCGCGCGGTGCCGGTGCTGCACGGACTCGACCTCGACGTCGATCGGGGCGAGGCGCTGGGCATCGTCGGCGAGTCGGGCTGCGGCAAGAGCGTCACCTGGCTCGCGGTGCTCGGCCTGCTCGGGCCGCGCGCACGCGTCTCGGGATCGATCGAGCTGGACGGCACCCGCGTCGACGGCCTCGCGGGCGACGCGCTCGCGCCGATCCGCGGTCGGCGCATCGCGATGATCTTCCAGGACCCGGCCTCGTCACTGAACCCGGTGCACCGCATCGGCCGCCAGCTCGCCGAGGCGGTGTCGCTGCACCGCGGGCTGACCGGCACCGCGGCGCGCGCCGAGGCGACGCGCCTGCTCCAGCGGGTCCGCATGCCCGACGCCGCGCGTCGGCTGGACGCCTATCCGCACGAGCTCTCGGGCGGCATGAACCAGCGCGTGATGATCGCGATGGCGCTCGCAGGCGAACCCGACCTGCTCGTCGCCGACGAGCCGACCACCGCGCTCGATGCGACGATCCAGGCGCAGATCCTCGGGCTGCTGGGCGAACTGCGGCGCGAGTCGGGCATGGCGCTCGCGCTGATCTCGCACGACCTCGGCGTGATCGCCGAGGTCTGCGACCGGGTCGCGGTGATGTACGCCGGGCGCGCGGTCGAACAGGCGAGCACGCGGTCGCTCTTCGAGCAGCCCGGCCACCCGTACACGCGCGGCCTGCTCGCGGCGCTCCCCGACCTGCACGGGCCGCGGCGACGGCTCGAGGCGATCGGCGGCAACGTGCCCGAGCCCGGTCGTCTGCCGACGGGCTGCGCGTTCCGGCCCCGCTGCGACCATGCGACGGCCGACTGCGCGACCGAGGTGCCGGCGCTGCGTGCCGATGCGCCCGGACACGCCGTGGCCTGCGTGCGGCGCGACCTGCCGCGGGGCCGGCCGTCGTGAGCGCGCTGCTCGAAGTCCGCGATCTCGAGCGGCGCTTCTCGGTCCGCGGCAGCGGCCTGCCCTGGCGCCGCCCGAGCACGCTCCATGCGGTCGGCGGCGTCTCGTTCGACGTCGAGCCCGGGCGCACGCTCGGGCTGGTCGGTGAATCGGGCTGCGGCAAGTCCACGACCGCCCGGCTGGTGCTCGGCCTGATGGCGCCCACGGCAGGCTCGGTGCGCTTCGAGGGCGTCGATGTGCCGTCGGAGCGCGGCGCGCGCTGGCGCGCTCTGCGGCGACGCATGCAGATGGTGTACCAGGACCCGCTCGGCGCACTCGACCGGCGGCTGCCGGTCGACGCGCAGGTCGCCGAGCCCTTGGACATCGCCGCCGACGGCAGGCCCGCCGAGCGCATCGGACGCGCGCACGAGCTGATGGCCGCGGTCGGGCTCACGCCGAACCTGTTCGCGCGCTATCCGCACGAGCTGTCGGGCGGACAGCGCCAGCGGGTCGTGCTCGCGCGTGCGCTGATCGTGCGCCCGGCGCTGCTGGTGTGCGACGAGCCGGTGTCGGCGCTCGACGTGTCGATCCAGGCGCAGGTGGTCAACCTGCTGCGCGACCTGCAGTCCCGCTTCGGTGTCGCCTACCTCTTCATCAGCCACGACCTGAAGGTGGTCCGGCAGGTGAGCGACGAGGTCGCGGTGATGTACCTCGGCCGGATCGTCGAGCAGGGACCGCCCGACGACCTGTTCCACCGGCCGCAGCATCCGTACACCCAGGCCCTGGTGTCGGCGATCCCGTCGCCGTGGCGCGGCGCGGCCGATGCGCGCGTCATGCTCGAGGGCGACCCGCCCAGCCCCTCGGCGCTGCCCGACGGCTGCGCCTTCCATCCGCGCTGCCCGGTCGCGATGCCGGCGTGTCGCGTCGAGCGCCCGGCGCTCGTCGACCTCGGTGCGGGGCGCCGCGCCGCCTGCCACCGTCTCGTCCCGTCCGGGGGCACCGCGCCGTGCTGAGCCACTTCGCCACCCGCCTGCTGCGGGCGATCGTCACGATCTTCCTCGTGCTCAGCTTCGCGTTCGTGATCCTGCGGCTGTCGGGCGACCCGGCGATCCTGATCATGTCGCCCGACGCACCGCCCGAGGCGCTCGAGGCGTTCCGCCGCGGCTGGGGCCTGGACGCCCCGCTCTGGCGGCAGTACCTCGGCTTCTTCGCGAACCTGCTGCAGGGCCACTTCGGACAGTCGATGCGCGACGGCAGTCCGGCGATGGGTCTGGTGCTCGAGCGCGTGCCCGCCACGCTCGCACTCACCGTGCCGGCCTTCCTGATCAAGATCGCGATCGGCGTGCCCGCGGGCGTGCTCGCCGCGCTGCACCGCGACTCGGCCCTCGACCGGCTGGTGATGGGGCTGTCGGTGGCGGGCTACACCGTGCCGAGC
>CAIUGQ010000526.1 GCA_903898725.1 uncultured Burkholderiales bacterium
GCGGCGAGGTGCGCATCGAGCTGGTCGAGCAGTCCGCCGATGCGCGCGCCCGCGTGGGCACGCACCTGGCGCGCGCCCTCGTCGTTGCCGGCGTCGACCCAGCGCTCGGGGTAGAACCATGCGATCAGCGCCGGCTGCAGCGTCGCCGACAGCCACGCGAGCCACTTGTAGGCATGGGCGCGCGCCGCGCTGCCCACCGGCGGCAGCAGCCCGGCCGCCGGATGGGTGTCAGCCAGGTGCAGGCAGATCGCCGCGGTCTCGTAGAGCACGATCTCGTCGCCGCCGCGCGAATCGGTCAGCACCGGGATCAGGCCGTTCGGATTCAGGCGCAGGTAGTCGGGCGCCTTGTGCGCGTCGCGCGCGCGGTCGACGTGCACCCACTCGAAGGGCACGTCGAGCTCGCGCAGCACCAGGTGCGGGATCATGCTCGCGGTGCTCGGATGACCGAACAGCCGCAGCCCGCCTGGACTCACCGGGTGCGCTCCCGGATCCAGCGGCAGGCGCGCACGAGCGCGCGGTCGGCGCCGTCGAGCACGCCGCCCCAGTTGAAGAAGCCGTGGTGCATGCCGTCGAAGTGCTCGGTCTCGACGGCCACGCCGGCCTCGTGCAGGCGCTTCGCGTAGGCATCGCCCTCGTCGCGCAGCACGTCGTAGCCGGCGGTGATCACCAGCGCCGGCGGCAGCCCGCGCAGGTCAGCCGCGCGCAGCGGCACGGCCTGCGGCGACAGGGCGCGCGCCGCCTCGGCATCGAGCGGTGCGCCGAGGTAGTGGTCCCAGAACCAGGCCATCGTGTCACGCGTCAGACCGTAGCCCTCGGCGTTCTCCGAGTACGAGGCGAAGCCCGCCGTGTAGTGGTCGGTGACCGGGTAGACGAGCAGCTGCCCGACCGCCCGCGGGCCGCCCTCGTCGCGCAGGCGCAGCGCCACGGCCGCCGCGAGGTTGCCGCCGGCGCTGTCGCCGGCGACTACCATGCGCCCCGGATCGGCGCCGAGCGACGCGGCGTGCGCGAACGCCCAGCGCGTGGCCGCCGCGCAGTCGTCGGGCGCGGCCGGGAAGCGGTGCTCCGGCGCGAGGCGGTAGTCGACCGACACCACGACCGCATCCGTACCGAGGCACAGTCGCCGGCAGACCGCGTCATGCGTGTCGAGGTCGCAGACCACCCAGCCGCCGCCATGGAAGAACACCACCAGCGGCCGCGGGCCGTCCGCCGCCCCGACCGGCGTGTAGACGCGCACCCGCAGCGGGCCCGCCGGCCCCTCGATCGAGCGGTCCTCGACCGTCACCGGCTCGGCCGGCTTCGGGATCAGCCGGGCCGAGGACTCGGCATAGGCGCGCCGACCGACGTCGACCGGCAGCAGGTTCAGCGTGGGACGGCCGACGACCAGCTGGTCGAGCAGCGCGCGGACTTGCGGATCCAGGGCCATGTCGCGTGGCTCCCGGGCTCAGGGCTGCAGCACCACACGCCCCACGACCCGGCCGGCGGCCAGGTCCTCGAGCGAGCGGTTGACCTCGGAGAGCGGCCGCAGCGTCAGCGGGATCTCCGGCAGCGTGACCCGCTGCGCCAGTTCGATCAGCTCGCGCAGTTCATTGAGCCCGGCGACGTACGAACCCTGCACCGCCATGGACTTGAGCGGGAACATCGGCACCGGGCAGCGGAACTCGCCGCCGAACAGCCCGACGATCACCACCATGCCGCCGCGGCGAACGATCGCGACGCCGAGCGCCGACGTCGACTCGGCACCGACGAAGTCCACCACGCCGAGCACGTTGTTGCCGCTCGCCTTGGTGATGGTCCGCGCGGCGTCGGCCGACGCCGGGTCGACCACCAGCGCCGCGCCGTAGCGCTGCGCGGCCTCGCGCTTGGCCGGGTCGGGGTCGACCGCGATCACCTTGGCCTTGGACAGCGCCGACAGCAGCGCGACCGCGGTCATGCCCACGCCGCCGCAGCCGATCACCGCGATCCAGTCGCCGGCCTCGGCCTCGGGCAGCTTGCGGATGGCGCCGTACGCGGTGATGCCCGCGCAGGCGAAGGTCGCGGCACGCGCGGGGTCGAGCGAGCCGACCGGCACGAGGTAGCGCTCGTGCGGCACCCGGACCAGGTCCGAGTAGCCGCCGGGCAGCTGGATGCCGAGGTTGCGGGCCCCCTTGTTGCACAGATGGTCGTTGCCCGACAGGCAGGTCGGGCACTCGCCGCAGCCGAGCCACGGATAGACGACGACGCGGTCGCCGACCTTCGCGTCGACGACCTCGGGCCCGACCTCGACCACCTCGCCGCCGATCTCGTGGCCCATCGTCACCGGCAGCTTCGTGCCGGCGCGCTCGAGCGAGGACAGCTTGCCGCCGCCCATGTCGAAGCCCCCGGCCTGGATGTGCAGGTCGGAGTGGCAGATGCCGCAGTGGGTGACGCGGATCGTGACCTCGCGTCCGGACGGCGCCGGCAGCGTCTCCTCGATGGGTTCGAGCGCGGCGCCCCATTTCGGGAACGCCCAGCGATGCGCGCAGCGGTAGTCCATCCGTCATCCTCCTGTCGTGTCGTCGGTCGTGCGTGGAGTCGGATCATGCACCGGCGCCGGACACTTGGCGACCGGCCGCCCCGGCACGCGGAACAGGGCGGCGCGGGCCGCGTCACCGGGCGCGCCCCGGACCGGACTCAGGCCTCGGCCGCGACCCCGGCGGGCTCGACCGGCAGGCGCACGACGAAGCACGCGCCACGGCCCGGCCCGTCGCTGTGCGCCGAGACCTGTCCACCGTGCAGCGCCACCAGGTTCCTGACGAGCGACAGCCCGATGCCGAGCCCGCCCTGCGCGCGGTCGCTGCCGGACTCGACCTGCGTGAACAGGTCGAAGACGCGGTCGAGCTGCTCGGGCGGCAGCCCGATGCCGGTGTCGCGCACGCGGATCTCCACGCCCTCGCCGGTGTCGGCCACCGAGACCTCGACGAAGCCGCCCGGATCGGTGTACTTCGACGCGTTCGACAGCAGGTTCTCCAGCACCTGTGCGAGCCGCAGGCTGTCGGCCGCCACGATCGGCGAGCTCGGCGGCAGCCGCAGCGCGATGCGCTGGTTACGCTGCTCGAGCACGGGCCGGATCGCCTCGACGGCCTCGGTCACCGCATCGGACACCGCGAGCGGTCGCCGATCGAGCGCGATCTTGCCCTGCGTGATCCGCGAGACATCGAGCAGGTCGTCGACCAGTCGCGTGAGCTGGCGCACCTGGCGGTCGGCCATCGCGACCGCGCGGCGCTGCGTGACGTCCGCCGCGAGCGTGCGGGCGAGCACGGCGATCGCGTTGCGCAGCGGCGCGAGCGGGTTGCGCAGCTCGTGCGCCAGCATCGCGAGGAACTCGTCCTTGCGGCGGTCGGCCTCGCGCAGCGCGGCCACCGCCCGCTCGCGCTCGAGCTCCTTGTCGCGCTGCACCCGACTGGCCTCGCGCAGCGACTCGAACAGCGTCGCCACCTGCGTGACCGGCGAGCGCCGCGCGGTGACCGGCGCCCCGGCCGCCAGCGCGCGCGCATCGAGCGCGACCGACTCGACCGCCCGCGAGATCGAGCGGCCGAGCAGCACGCTCGCACCGGCGCCGACCGCGAGCACCACGAGGCCGAAGGCCAGCAGCACGCCGAGCGAGCGACGCAGCGCGCTGTCGAGCACGCCCGCCGGCACGCCGATCGTCACCGTCCAGCCCGAGGGCAGCTGCTGCCAGGCAGCCAGCACCGTGACGCCGTCGAGCGTGGTCAGCCGGTCGACGCCGCGCGCCGGCGAGGCGCGCAGCGCGGCCTGCAGGTCCTCCGTCGCTGCCTGCCCGAAGAGCCGTGCCGCATCGCGGCTGCGTGCGACGATGCGCATCTGACGGTCGACGACCGAGGCGACCGCGCCCTCGCGGTACAGCTGCTCGCCGACGAAGCTCGAGAGCACGTCCGGACCGAGGCGCGCGCTCAGCACCCAGCGCACCGCACCGTCGCGGAACACCGGCACCGCCACGCCGATCGCGCGCTCGCCGGTGCGACGGCTGGTGAAGATGTCGGAGACCACCGGACGGCCGCTGCGGATCGCCTCCTTCAGATGGTCGACATCGACCCGCAGCGGCGGCGTGGGGCTGAACGGCAGCGCCGCGTTGAGCAGCACGTCGCCCTGGAGGTCGGTGACGACGATGTTGTCCCAGCCGTCATTGCGCGAGATCAGGGTCCGGGCATAGGCGTGGAACTCGGCGAACCCGTCGGGTCCGAGCGTCGGGAACTCGGCGAGCCGCTGCAGCTCGCGGATCGAGCCGGCGATCTCGCGATCGAGCGCGACCGCGAGCGTGGCCGCGACCTGCTGCAGATCGCGCCGCGCCTCGGCCCGGCCGTTCTGCCACACCAGCTGCAGCAGCCAGAGCGCGAACGCGAGCAGCGGCAAGGTCGCCAGCGCCGACAGCGTGACGAGCAGCGTCTGCAGGCTGACGGTTCGGGAGGCCCGCATCGGCATGGATGGACCCGGGGGCTGACCGTGGCGGCCCAGTGTATCGAGAAGCCCGTGCGCTGTCAGGCACGCCGGTCCCTCAGGCCTGCCAGACCGCGTAGCCTTCGGCGCGCAGGCCGATGGCCAGCTCGACCTCCATGTCGCGGGCCGCCTCGTAGGGCATCGGGTTGGCCCAGGCGTACAGCTCGGGCACGAGGCGCAGCCCGTACTCGCGCACGTAGCGGTTCGCCTTGACCCCGGCCTTGTGCCGCGCGAGCCGCAGCTCGGGCGTCAGACCGGTCATGCCGACGTAGAGGCAGGGCCGCGTCGCATCCCAGTCCGGGTTGGCGCGGGCGAAGCTGCGGTCGTTCATCACGCGATCGTCGAGGAGCACGACGTACACATGGTGGCGATGACGCGCGCGGGCCCCCATCGCGGTCGCGGGCTCAGCGGCCGAGCAGGCCCCGGATCGCACCGAGCGCGCGGTCCCCGGCCGCACCGGCCGTCCCGCGCAGCAGGTCGCCGAGCCCGCTGCCGAGCTTCGAGGCGATCGCCGACGCCGCCTGCACCGCGATGTCGTCCGACAGCGAGAAGCGCGGATCGTCGAGCCGGCCGTCGATGACGAACTCCAGCTCGATGCGGTCGGCGCGGTCCTTCAGGAGCGCCACCGCGGCATCGCGCGACAGGTCCCCGAGGCCGCCGCGGCCGGTCGGTGCGAGCTGCAGCCCGGTCACCGCGAGCCGGCCCGGCGCGTGGACGCGGCGCGCTTCGACGGCGGCGTCCAGATCGAGATCGAGCGCACCACCGGTCACCCGCAGATCGAGCGAGCGCCGCAGGTAGGGCGCGAGCGCCACCAGGTCGACGCCGCGCAGCGTGGTGCGCACGCGCGCCTCCCCGCGGCCGATCACGAGGCTGCCATCGAGCGCGATCCGGCCGTCGCGGCCGCGAGCGGCATCGCCCTTGACGATGCCGGTGAGCCGCAGGGCGCTGGGCGAGGCCAGCGCCGGCAGACGCAGGTCGGTGATCGATGCCTCGACCTGCTCGATGCGCACCACGTGGGCCGGGCTGCGGACCGTGGTGTCGAACACCTCGATCGTGCCGTCGTGCAGCGTGATCCGCCCGACGCTCGCGGTCTCCGCCGGGCCCGGTGCACCCGATGCGGCACCGGCCGGCGCATCGGCGCCGCGCCAGCCCGGCGCCGGCGCGGTCAGCGCGATCGCGGCACGGTGGTTCCCGTCGAGGCGCGGCGTGACCCGCAGCCGACCGTCACCCGCCCGCAGCACGGAGAAGTAGCCGCCCTCGATGCGCACGCTGGCGACGCGCGCCTGTCCGGACAGGAGGGTGCGCAGCTCGGGCACGACCACGATGCGTCGCGCGGTCACCGTGACCGGTGCCGGCCAGCCTTCGATCCCCGGCACATGCAGGCCGATGATCTCGATGTGGCCGAGGCCGAGCGAGAGCGACTCGAAGCGGCCCTCGGGGCCGAGGGCCTGCTGGATGCGGTGCTCGATCGCGCGGGCCGCGAGCGTCCAGGCGGTGGCGGCGAGCACCGCCGCGAGCGCGAGCACGATCGCGATGACACGAGCCACGCGCAGGCCCGACATCGCGCTCACGCCCGCCGGGCCGGGGCGCTCACCGCAGCGGCTTGAACCGCAGCCGGTGCGGCCGCGCGGCCTCTTCGCCGAGGCGGCGCTTCTTGTCCGCCTCGTACTCCTGGTAGTTGCCGTCGAAGAAGGTCCACTGCGAATCGCCCTCGGCCGCGAGGATGTGCGTGGCGATCCGGTCGAGGAACCAGCGGTCGTGCGAGATCACCATGATGCAGCCGGCGAAGTCGAGCAGCGCGTCCTCGAGCGCGCGCAGCGTCTCGACGTCCAGGTCGTTCGACGGCTCGTCGAGCAGCAGCACGTTGCCGCCGGTGAGCAGGGTCTTGGCCAGGTGCAGCCGGCCGCGCTCGCCGCCCGACAGCGAACCGACGAGCTTCTGCTGGTCGCTGCCCTTGAAGTTGAAGCGGCCGATGTAGGCGCGCGACTGGATCTCGAAGCGGCCGACCGTGATGATGTCGGCACCGCCCGACACGGCTTCCCAGACGTTCTTCTTGTCCTCGAGCGCGTCGCGCGACTGGTCGACGTGCGCGAGCTGCACGGTCTTGCCGAGGGTGACCTCGCCCGAGTCCGGCTTCTCGATGCCGCTGATCATCCGGAAGATCGTCGACTTGCCGGCGCCGTTCGGGCCGATGATGCCGACGATCGCGCCGGCCGGCACCATGAAGCTCAGGTTGTCGATGAGCAGCCGGTCGCCGAAGGCCTTGCTCACGCCCTTGAACTCGATGACCTCGTGCCCCAGACGCTCGCCGACCGGGATGAAGATCTCGGCCGTCTCGTTGCGCTTCTGGTATTCGTGCGAGGACAGCTCGTCGAAGCGGGCCAGACGCGCCTTGCTCTTGGCCTGCCGGCCCTTCGGGTTCTGGCGGACCCACTCGAGCTCCTTCTTCAGCGCCTTCTGGCGGGCCGACTCGGTGGCTTCCTCGCCCTTGAGCCGGTTCTGCTTCTGCTCGAGCCACGAGCTGTAGTTGCCCTTCCAGGGAATGCCCGAGCCGCGGTCGAGCTCGAGGATCCACTCGGCCGCGTTGTCGAGGAAGTAGCGGTCGTGGGTCACGCCGACCACGGTGCCCGGGAATCGGTGCAGGTACTGCTCGAGCCAGTCGACCGATTCGGCGTCCAAGTGGTTGGTCGGCTCGTCGAGCAGCAGCATGTCGGGCTTGGACAGCA
>CAIUGQ010000527.1 GCA_903898725.1 uncultured Burkholderiales bacterium
CGCGGCGGCCTGCGGTGCGGTGCCTTCGACCGGCTCGCGGGTGGCGCGCAGCTCCGGCGGGTCGAGCAGGAAGGTGTATTCGCGGACGAACTTGCCGGTCGCCCAGTTCAGCTCGACGAGCAGGTCGACGAAGGGCTCGTTGATCGGCTGCGTGGAGGTGATCCGCACGAAGGTGCGGCCGCCTCGGGGCTCGATCGCGAACCGCAGGCCGGAGAGGGCCGCGTTGTACTCGAGGCCCGCCTGCCGGAACGCATCGGGCGGCGCGAGCTTGGCGCTGAGGGTCTGGCCCTCCTCGCGCGTCAGCGAGGTCACTTCGACTTCCGCGCGCAGAGGCTGGCCGAGACCGCTTTGCACGTTGAGCCGGCCGAGACCCGCGGCCTCGACGTTCGCGGAGAGCGAAGCGAAGGCGAGGACGATGGCGGAAGCGAGGATCCGAGGGGACATCGGGATGGTCTTCTTGTCGCGCGAGGTCCGTGAAGTCACGGCTTTTCCCCCGGGTTTATCGGTCAATTTTGAGCGTAACATCAGTGACTTGCGTGTGCAAGCTGACACACGGCGGCAACTGCTGGCGGCATCCGCAGAGCAACAGTTTCAGCGCTCGAGCAGGATGCGGAGCATCCGGCGAAGCGGCTCGGCGGCGCCCCACAGCAGCTGGTCGCCGACGGTGAACGCACCCAGATACTCCGACCCCATTGCGAGCTTGTGCAGGCGCCCGATCGGCACCTTCAGCGAACCGGTGACGGCCGCCGGCGACAGACGCCGCTCGGACGCCTCGCGCTCGTTCGGCACCACCTCGACCCATTTGTTGCCGGCCGCGAGGATCGCCTCGACATCGGCCATCGGCACGTCGCGGCGCAGCTTCACCGTCAGGCCCTGGCTGTGGCAGCGCATCGCGCCGACCCGCACGCACAGTCCGTCGATGGGGATGCTGCCCGGCGAGCGGAACGGCGGCCGGCCGAGGATCTTGTTGCACTCGGCGCCGCCCTTCCACTCCTCCTTGCTCTGCCCGCCGTCGACGGGCACGTCGATCCAGGGGATCAGGCTGCCCGCGAGCGGCACGCCGCGGAACGCCGACACCGGCATCTCGGGGGCGCGCAGCGCGGCCGCGACCTTGCGGTCGATGTCGAGGATGGCGCCCGCCGGATCGGCCAGCTCGGCGGCGACCGAGGCGTGCACCGCGCCCATCTGCAGCAGCAGCTCGCGCATGTTCTGCGCGCCGGCACCGCTGGCGGCCTGGTAGGTCATCGCCGAGACCCACTCGACGAGGTCGTGCTCGAACAGACCGCCCATGCCCATCAGCATCAGGCTGACGGTGCAGTTGCCGCCGATGTAGTTGCGCGTGCCCGCGGCGAGCGCGGCATCGATGACCTTGCGGTTGACCGGATCGAGAATGATCACGGCATCGTCGGCCATCCGCAGCGTGGAGGCCGCGTCGATCCAGTAGCCGTTCCAGCCGGTTGCGCGCAGCTTGGGGAAGACCGCCTTGGTCCAGTCGCCGCCCTGGCAGGTCAGCACGACGTCCATCTTGCGGAGCGCATCGATGTCGTCGGCCTGCAACAGCTTGCCCGCGCCGAGGGGCGCGTCGCCGCCTGCGTTGGAGGTGCTGAAGAACACCGGCTCGATGTGCGCGAAGTCGTTCTCCTCGCGCATCCGCTGCATCAGCACGGAACCGACCATGCCGCGCCAACCGACCATCCCGACCTTCATCATGTGCGTCCCAGTCTGACGTGTGCGACGGTCAGAGTGCGGCGAGCACGGCATCGCCCATGGCGACGGTGCCCACCTGCCTGCAACCCGGTTCCGTAATATCAGCCGTCCTGTAGCCCTGTGCAAGCACCTTCCGGACGGCGGCTTCGATGCGACCGGCGGCCGCTTCCTCGCCCAGCGAATAGCGCAGCAGCATGGCCGCGGACAGGATGGTCGCGAGCGGATTGGCGATGCCCTTGCCGGTGATGTCGGGCGCCGAGCCGTGGATCGGCTCGTACATGCCGAAGGACTTCGCGTTCAGCGAGGCCGAGGGCAGCATGCCGATCGAGCCGGTGAGCATGGACGCCTCGTCCGACAGGATGTCGCCGAACATGTTGCCGGTGACGATGACGTCGAACTGCTTCGGGTTGCGCACGAGCTGCATCGCGGCGTTGTCGACGTACATGTGCGAGAGCTCGATGTCGGTGAAGTCCTTGTGGACGTCGATCACGACGTCGCGCCAGAACTGCGTGGTCTCGAGCACGTTGGCCTTGTCGACCGAGCACACGCGCCGCGAGCGCTTGCGCGCCGCCTCGAACGCGGTCTTGGCGATCCGCCGGATCTCGGACTCGGTGTAGCGCATGGTGTCGAAGCCCTCGCGCTCGCCGGCCTCGTTGGTGCGCACGCCGCGCGGCTGCCCGAAGTAGATGTCGCCGGTCAGCTCGCGCAGGATCAGCAGATCGAGGCCTGCGACCACCTCGGCCTTGAGCGACGAGGCGTGGGCGAGCTCGGGGTAGACGATCGCCGGGCGCAGGTTCGCATAGAGGTCGAAGTGCTTGCGCAGGCGCAGCAGGCCCTGCTCGGGGCGCATCGGGCGGGGCAGCGCGTCGTACTTCGGGCCGCCGACGGCGCCGAAGAGGATCGCGTCAGAGGCCTCGCACAGCGCCAGCGTGGCGGCCGGCAGCGGGTCGCCGGCCGCGTCGTAGCCGGCCCCGCCGACCGGCGCCTCGGCCATCGAGATGCCCAGGCCGAGCGCGTCGATGACGCGGACCGCCTGTGCGGTGATCTCCGGACCGATGCCGTCACCCGGCAGTACCGCGATCTTCTTGCCCATGCCCTTCCCTTCCTGTCGTCGATTGTCGTGGCGGCGCGCCGGGACGGACCCGGGCGGCGCGGATGCATGTCGGCGGGCCCTGCGGCCCGTCGCGTTCAGGCGCCGAGCGTCTTGCCCAGCCAGGGCTGCTCGGCGAGCCGGCGCGTCTCGTACTCGCGGATCTTGTCGGCGTGGCGCAGCACCAGCCCGATGTCGTCCCAGCCATTGAGCAGGCAGTCCTTGCGGAACGCCTCGACCTCGAAGGCATAGACGAGCGAACCGTCGACCGAGCGCACGACCTGGTTGGGCAGGTCGATGATCAGCTCGAAGCCCGGGAAGGCGGCGACCTCGTGGAACAGCCGGTCGATCTCGGACTCCTGCAGACGGACCGGCAGCACGCCGTTCTTGAAGCAGTTGTTGAAGAAGATGTCGGCGTAGCTCGGCGCGAGGATGGCCCGGAAGCCGTAGTCCTGCAGCGCCCAGGGCGCGTGCTCGCGCGAGGAGCCGCAGCCGAAGTTCTTGCGGGCGACGAGGATCGAGGCGCCCTTGAAGCGCGGCTGGTTCAGCGTGAAGTCCGGGTTCAGCGGACGGCGCGTGTTGTCCATGCCGGGCTCGCCCCGGTCGAGGTAGCGCCATTCGTCGAACAGGTTCGGACCGAAGCCGGTCCGCTTGATCGACTTCAGGAACTGCTTCGGGATGATCGCGTCGGTGTCGACGTTGGCGCGGTCGAGCGGGGCGACCAGGCCGCGATGGAGGGTGAACGGTTCCATGTCGGTCTCAGGGTCGGTATCAGAGGCGGCGCACGTCGACGAAATGGCCGAACACGCCGGCGGCGGCGGCCATCGCCGGGCTCACCAGGTGCGTGCGGCCGCCGGCACCCTGCCGGCCCTCGAAGTTGCGGTTGCTGGTGGAGGCGCAGCGCTCGCCCGGCTCGAGCTTGTCGGCGTTCATGGCCAGGCACATCGAGCAGCCGGGCTCGCGCCATTCGAAGCCGGCGGCGAGGAAGATCTTGTCGAGCCCCTCGGCTTCGGCCTGGGCCTTCACCAGGCCCGAGCCCGGCACGACCATCGCGAGCTTGACGTTGGCCGCACGGCGACGACCGCGCACGACCGCGGCGGCCTGGCGCAGGTCCTCGATCCGCGAGTTGGTGCACGAGCCGATGAAGACCTTGTCGATGCGGACCTCCGACAGCGGGGTGTTGGGCGTCAGGCCCATGTAGAGCAGCGCGCGCTCCATGCCCTCGCGGCGGGTGGCGTCCTTCTCCTTGTCGGGGTCCGGCACGCGGTCCTCGATGGAGGCGACCATCTCGGGCGAAGTGCCCCAGGTGACATGCGGCGTGAGCGTCGCGGCGTCGATGCGGATCTCGCTGTCGAACTTCGCGCCGTCGTCGGTGCGCAGCGTCTTCCAGAAGGCGGCGGCACGGTCCCAGTCGGGGCCGGTCGGCGACATCGGGCGGCCCTTGAGGTACTGCAGCGTGACCTCGTCGACCGCGACCATGCCCGAGCGGGCGCCGGCCTCGATCGCCATGTTGCAGATCGTCATCCTGCCTTCCATGCTCAGCGCGCGGATGGTGCTGCCGGCGAACTCGATCGCGTAGCCGGTGCCGCCGGCGGTGCCGATGCGGCCGATCACGGCCAGCACGATGTCCTTGGCGGTGACGCCGCGCGGCAGCGCGCCCTCGACGGTGACGCGCATGTTGCGCGCCTTCTTGGCGGTCAGGCACTGCGCGGCGAGCGCGAGCTCGACCTCGGAGGTGCCGATGCCCCAGGCGAGGCAGGCGAACGCGCCGTGCGTGGAGGTGTGCGAGTCGCCGCAGACCACGGTCATGCCGGGCAGCGTGGCGCCCTGCTCCGGCCCGATGACGTGGACGATGCCCTGACGGCGGTCGTCGATGTCGAAGTAGGTGATCTTGTGCTCGCGCGCGTTGGCGTCGAGCGTCTCGACCTGCAGGCGGGCGATCGGGTCGGCGATGCCGGCCTTGCGGTCGGTCGTCGGCACGTTGTGGTCGACGACCGCGAGGTTGGCCGAGATCCGCCAGGGCTTGCGGCCGGCGAGCTTCAGCCCCTCGAAGGCCTGCGGGCTGGTGACCTCGTGGACGAGGTGGCGGTCGATGTAGATGAGACAGGTCCC
>CAIUGQ010000528.1 GCA_903898725.1 uncultured Burkholderiales bacterium
CGCGCGTCTCGGACATGCACGAGCCGGGCCCCGACGGCGGCCAGCAGCTGCGCGCGGACAGCAACAACGAGACCTGGCGACGCGCCTGCGCGCCCGGCGGCGGCGCCTACGGCACGGCGCGCGGCATGGCCGCGCTCTACCAGATGATGCTTGCCGGCGGCACGCTCAACGGCGTGCGCCTGCTGTCGCCGCGCACCCTCGCCTTCGCGATCCGCAACCACACCGGCGACCGGCTCGACCACTACATGGGCATGCCGATGCACCGCGGTCTGGGGCCCCACCTGCGCGGCACCACGACCACCATCCGCGGGCTCGGCTCGCTCGGCTCGCCGGGCACCTTCGGGCATGGCGGCGTGGGCTCGTCGTACTGCTGGGCGGATCCCGAGTCGGGCGTGTCGTTCGCCTACCTGACGAACAGCCGCATTCCGGATCCCTGGCATTCGGTGCGGCTCGACCGCGTGAGCAACCTGGTGCACGCCGCGATCGTCTGAGCCCTCGGCGGGCGCACGGCGCCCGCCGCCCCCAGGCTCAGCGGTACGGCGCGAACCAGCCGAGCCCGGCGCTGGTGCCGGCGCGCGGCCGGTACTCGCAGCCGATCCAGCCGTCCCAGCCGAGCTCGTCGAGCAGCGCGAACAGGTACGGGTGGTTGACCTCGCCCAGGTCCGGCTCGTGGCGCAGCGGCACGCCCGCGATCTGGAAGTGGCCGACGCGGCCGGTGGGCAGGTACTGGCGGATCTTCATCGCGAGGTCGCCCTCGACGATCTGGCAGTGGTACAGGTCCATCTGAACCTTCAGGTTCGGCGCCCCGACCTCGGCGATGACGGCGTGCGCATCGGCCTGAGTGTTGAGGAAGAAGCCCGGAATGTCGCGGGTGTTGATCGGCTCGATCAGCAGGTCCAGGCCGGCGTCCGCGCAGCGGCGGGCCGCCTCGCGCAGGTTCTTCACGTAGACCGCGCGGCGCTCGGCGCGGTCCGCGCCCGCCGGCAGCAGACCGGCCATCGCGTGCAGCCGCGGGCACTTCAGCGCGCGGGCGTAGCCGATCGCGCGGTCCACGCCCTCGAGGAACTCGCGCTCGCGCCCGGGGATCGAGGCGAGGCCGCGCTCGCCGGCATCGAAGTCGCCGGGCCAGGTGTTGAACAGCGCCTGCTGCAGGCCGTGGCGCTCGAGTTCGGCCGCGATGGCCCCTGCCTCGAACGCGTACGGGAACAGGAACTCGACGCCCTTGAAGCCGTCCTTCGCGGCCGCGCCGAAGCGCTCGAGGAACGGGACCTCGGTGTACATCATCGACAGGTTGGCGGCGAAGCGCGGCATGGAATCTCCTCCTCGGGCCGAAAGGGTACCGCAGGCTATGATCCTCGCCCAACGACGTCGAACGAACGACGCACACCGATCGGCGCCCGCGCGGGCGCACGGAGACACGACGATGAGCTGGCAACCCGAACTCGACGAGATCGAACGGCGCAGGCGGATCGCCGCCGGCCATGGCGGCCCCGACAAGGTGGCGAAGCACCGCGCGCAGGGACGCCAGCCGGTGCGCGAGCGCATCGACGCGATCCTCGACGCGGGCAGCTTCGACGAGGTCGGCTCGGTGTCTGGCTTCCCCGAGTACGACGCGGACGGGCGACTGGTGAGCTTCCTGCCGGCGAACCTGATCTGCGGCCGCGGCACGGTCGACGGCCGGCCGGTGTTCGTCACCGGCGACGACTTCACCGTGCGCGGCGGCGCGAACGACGGCGGCGTGCGCGAGAAGTTCGCGTTCGCCGAGACCCAGGCGTCGCGCTGGCGCGTGCCGCTGGTGCGGCTGGTCGACGGCACCGGCGGCGGCGGCTCGGTCAAGCACCTCGAGACGATGGGCCGTACCTACCTGCCCGACGTGGAGGTGTTCACCGAGGTGCTCGACGCGCTCAACGAGGTGCCGGTGGTGGCGCTCGGCCTGGGCTCGGTCGCCGGGATGGGCGCGGCACGCGTCTGCGCGAGCCACTCCTCGCTGATGGTGCGTGGCTCCTCGCAGCTGTTCGCGGCGGGGCCGCCGGTGGTCGAGCGCGCCTTCGGCGAGCCGATCGACAAGGAGACGCTGGGCGGGGCCGCGATCCACGCGAAGGCCGGCACCATCGACGACGCGGTCGACAGCGAGGCCGAGGCCTTCGAGCGTGCGCGGCGCTTCCTGTCCTACCTGCCCTCGTCGGTGCACGACGTGGCGCCGCGCGGGCCGGTCGCCGCCGACGACGCGCCGACGCGGCGCGAGGAGCGGCTGCTGTCGGCGGTGCCGCGCGACGCGCGCCGCGTCTACAAGATGCGGACCATCGTCGAGGACGTCGTCGACCGCGGCTCGTTCATGGAGATCGGCCGCGAGTGGGGCCGCTCGGTGATCACGGGGCTGGCGCGCCTGGACGGCTGGCCGGTCGCGGTGCTCGCGAGCGACCCGTACCACTACGGCGGCGCCTGG
The DNA here is from genome assembly GCA_903898725.1 of uncultured Burkholderiales bacterium. Lineage (GTDB taxonomy): Bacteria > Pseudomonadota > Gammaproteobacteria > Burkholderiales > Burkholderiaceae_E > UBA4615. The sequence continues at coordinate 2,447 of CAIUGQ010000528.1, forward strand.
ACCTCCGAGGCCTGCCGCAAGGCGATCCGCCACGTCGACCTGGCACAGACCTTTCACCTGCCCGTCGTGCACTTCGTCGACATCCCCGGCTTCCTGATCGGGCCCGACGCAGAGCGCGGCGGCGTGATGCGCGACGGCTCGCGCGCGCTCGCCGCCGTCCGCCAGAGCACCGTGCCCTGGTGCGCGGTGATGGTCCGCAAGGCCTTCGGCATGGCCGCGCTCGCGCAGCGCAACGGCTCGCCGGCCTTCACGCGCATCGCGTGGCCGAGCGCGCAATGGGGCTCGCTGCCGATCGCCGGCGGCGTGGCCGCCGCCTACCGCGCGGTGATCGAGGCCGCGCCCGACCCGGCCGCCGCCCGCGCGGAGATCGAAGGCCGGCTCGAGAAGCTTCAGGATCCGCTGCGCACGGCCGAGGCCTTCGGCGTGGAGGAGATCGTGGATCCGCGCGACACGCGCACGCACCTGTGCCGGTTCGCGAACCTGGCGGCGCCGCTGCGCGCGGCGGGGCGGCCCCGCTTCGGGTACCGGCCCTAGACGCGAAGCCCGGCTTCGGGCGTCAGCCGAGCTCGGCGAGCATCGATTCGCACAGGCGCAGGTGCTCCTCGCCGAGGCTGCCCTGGCGGGCCGCGCGGGTCATGCTCTCGAGCACGAGGCCGGCAAGCTCCGCCCGGCCGCGGGCCCGGACGAGGTCGCGGCGCAGGTGCTCGATGACCTTGTCCTTCGCGTCGATCTCGCGAACCAGCGGATCCCAGTGCGTGACGCGGTACTGCTGCATCAGCGAATCGATCACGTCGTGGCGGGCGGCGAGGGTCTCGACGTTGAAGTCGTCGGCGCCGAAATCCCGCAGGCCTTCGACCTGTCGAAGACCGCTCTCGGTGACCCGCTCGAAGCCCATGCTCCAGTCCGCGTACTGACGGCGCTCGATCGTCTTGCGCGACAGCCGCTGCATGCCGACGTGACGCGGGTCGGCCGCGATCGTCTCGACCAGGCGGTCCACCACCGCGTCGTCGCCCTCGATGACCTGCAGGAACGTCCCGTTCCCGTAGAGGAGCATGCCGGTCAGGTCGCGCGCGGCGTTGTTGGTCCGGCACTGCTTGAGCAGCGCCAGCAGCTGGTCGGCGGACATCGGCTCGCTGGACCGGCTGAGGTAGGACATCTGGATCATTCGTCACTCCGGAGTGAGGCGTTCGACGGTCTCGACGCTCGGAGCGACAGCCGACTGGGGCATCCGCGCGGCGGCACGTCGTGCCCGCCACCGTGGCTGCTCACGGCCAAGTATAGGCGAGGCGGGCCGGGCTCAGCAGGTCGCAGCGGCCCCGATGCGCACGCAGGGCCGCCCGTTCGGGCCCGTCAGCAGGCCGCCGCCCGCGGACGGCAGCGCCCGGCCGTTCGCGTCGAAGCAGCCGGCCGGACCGCAGGTGGGCAGCGCGATCGGCGGCCCGCCGGGCTCGCCGGCCTGCGGGATCGCGATGCGCGGCGGGGGCGGCATCGACAGCGCGGGTGGCGCGTCGGGCTGGATGCGCGGGGTGGGCTCGGGCGCCGGCGCGAGGCCGCCGCG
>CAIUGQ010000529.1 GCA_903898725.1 uncultured Burkholderiales bacterium
CGGGGAACGCCTCGGTGCCGAGCACCGCGCCGAAGGCGTTCGCCCCGACCGGGACGAATCGGTCGATCATGAGGCCGGTCGCGTCGAAACGATAGAGCGACGGGCGGTACTCGTCGCACATCCAGAACGAGCCGTCGGAGGTGCGCACCAGCCCTTCGAGATCGGCGCCGAGCGGGTCGAGGTTGAGCGGGTTGCCGAACAGGTCGCACGGGTCCTCGTCGGTGTTCGCCAGTCCGGTGGACTGGCCGAGCACGTTCGGAAGGCCGGTCAGCGGGGACCCATCCGGCCTGCGCAGCAGCAACTGCCCGGCAAGCGCCAGCGCGTTGGTCGCGGGGTTGTAGGTGAGCGTGCAGATCCGTGGCTGGTACGCGGGCAGCACGAACGGGCGCTCCAGCGCAGCGTCAGCGTCGACGTTGACCGGCTCGCAATTGGGACCGCGATCGGGGTTCGCCATGAACGTGATCACCCCGGTCGTGGCGTCGACCGAGTCGATCCAGAGGCTGCTGAATCCCCCGAGGAGGATGTCCTGCCCCGCGGCCGTGGTGCCGATCACCGGAGGCGACGCGAGCGTGGCGGTTGCGAGGGCCGGGGTGCCCGTCCCGTGGTCCTTGTAGCCGAGCGGCCGCACCGCGACGATGGCGCGCGCCGCGACGTCGACGACCGCAATGGCGCTGTGCTCCTGCAGCGTGACCCAGGCGGTCGACGAATCGGCAGCGACTGCGATGTACTCGGGTTCGAGGTCCTGCCCGATCGTCGGCGCGTTCGGGCCGAACGCGCGGATGGACGGGTCAATCGTGCCGGCCGCGAGACCGTTGAAGCCGAGGGTGGTCACGCCCGACTGCGTGATCGGCCCCGTCACGTCGATGATGCTGATCGAGCCCTCGGGATCCACCGAATAGGCCGGGTCCGGCTCGCCCTCGTTCGCCGTCATCACCTTGGTGCCGTCGGGCGTGAAGCAGACCATGTCGGGCAGCGAACCGACCGTGACGGCCCCGACCAAGGCACCGCCCGTGGTGTAGAAGACGACTTTTCCCGGATCGGTCTTGTTGGCGGCCGAGACGGCGGCGGCGACGAGTCCGTTGCGGACCGCCACGCTCTGCAGCTCGGCACCGTACGGGATCATCGGGATCGACCCGACGCGCACCGGCGCGGCGGGAACGGAAAGGTCGACGATCTCGATGGACGCCGAGAGCGCGTTGACCACGAACGCACGGGAAGTGGCCGGATCGAACGCCGAGATCTCGGAAGCCGAAACGTCGTAGCCGCCAGACGTCGTGCGACCGAGGAACTGAAGCGAGACGTACGGGGAACCGGCAAGGGCCGGCGCGGCAAGGGACGCGGCGGCGAGGAACGCGGGGAGCGGGCGCATGCAGGGCCTCCAGGAGGGGTACGGGGCTCGGAACCGACGCAACGGACGCAGGATGTTCCCGTGGCGAGGTTCGCGTCCGGTTCCGCGGATGCTTCCGCCCGGTCAAGTTGCCGTTCAGCCCCTCAGGGACGGCCCACGGCGCGCATCTATCATCCCTCCCGACCCAAACCCCACGGAGCCAACCACCATGTTCGAGATCGCATCCGTCCACGCCCGCCA
>CAIUGQ010000530.1 GCA_903898725.1 uncultured Burkholderiales bacterium
CGGCTGCGTCGCGAGGCACCGGCGCTGAAGATCGTGCTCGGGGGCCCGGAGGTCAGCCACGAGCTCGATGCGCAGGAGATCGTCCGGCTGGCCGACCATGTCGTTACCGGGCCCGGCGAGCACGCCTTCGCGACCCTGGCGCGGCAGCTGCTCGACGGGCCGCGCCCCCTGCAGAAGGTGGTGCACGGCGGCGAGCCGGAACCCGCCACGCTGACGCTGCCGTACGAGCTGTACACCGCCGACGACCTCGCCCACCGCCACCTGTACGTCGAGGCCTCGCGCGGCTGCCCGTTCAAGTGCGAGTTCTGCCTGTCGGCGCTCGACCGCACCGCCTGGCCGTTCGAGCTGCCGCGACTGCTCGATGCACTGGCCTCGCTCCATGCGCGCGGCGCACGACGCTTTCGCTTCGTCGACCGGACCTTCAACCTCAAGGTCGACACCGGTCGCGCGATCCTCGCGTTCTTCCTCGAGCGGCTCGAGGCGGCGCCCGAGGACCCGGTGTTCGCGCATTTCGAGCTGGTGCCCGATCGCCTGCCCGACGGCCTGCGCGACCTGATCGTCCGATTCCCGCCGGGCACGCTGCAGTTCGAGATCGGCATCCAGACCTGGAACCCCGAGGTGCAGACGCGCATCTCGCGCCGACAGGACGACGGACAGGCCGAGGCGAACCTGCGCTGGCTGCGCACGCACTCGCAGGCCCACCTGCACGTCGACCTGATCGCGGGGCTGCCCGGCGAGGACCTCGCGAGCTTCGGCGCGGGCTTCGACCGGCTGGCCGCGCTGCAGCCGCACGAGATCCAGGTCGGCATCCTCAAGCGGCTGCGCGGCGCACCGATCGCGCGGCACACCGCGGCCTTCGGTCTGCGCTTCGCCGAGCGCCCGCCCTACGAGGTCCTGGAGACCGCGGCGCTGTCCGTCGACGAGGTCGCCCGAATCGCGCGCTTCGCACGCTACTGGGACCTGTACGGCAACTCGGGGCGCTTCGTCCGGACGCTGCCGGCACTGCTGGGCGACGCGCCGTTCGCGCGCTTCATGGCCTTCTCGGACTGGCTGTGGGCGCACACCGGCGCGACGCATCGGCTGTCGGCCGAGCGCCAGGCCGAGGCGCTGCACGACTGGCTGATCGGGATCGACGGCGGTGACCCGCAGCGCGTGCTCGAACGGCTGGCGCAGGACTACGAGGCGAGCGGCGCGCGCGGGCGCCCGGCCTTCCTCGCGCACGGACTGCCGGGCGGACGACGGGCCGCGGCCAGCCGACAGGATCGGCATGCCGAGGCGGTCCTGCCCACGCTCAGTGGCGCTGCTTCGCCCAGCGTTCCTTGAAGGTCGGACCGCTCGGGGCCGGCAGGTCGCGGGTGCCGGTCCAGCCGCCCGCCAGCGGCAGACTGCCGATCCGACCGGCCTCGCCGCCGAGTCGCGCCAGCACCCAGGCGGCCATCCGCACCATCGGCCTGTAGAGGCCCGGTCGCTTGGCGGCGAACGCCCAGGCCGCCAGGCCCGCGCGCTCGCGCCAGGGCCGCAGGCCCCGCTCCATCTGCTTCTCGCGCAGCTTGCGCAGCAGGTCGGGGAGCGGGATCTTCATCGGGCAGACGACGTGGCACTCGCCGCACAGCGTTGCGGCCTGCGGCAGGTCGAGCGTCTTCTCGATGCCGACATAGGCCGGCGTGAGCACCGAGCCCATCGGCCCCGGGTACACCCAGCCGTAGGTGTGGCCGCCGATCTTCTGGTAGACCGGGCAGTGGTTCATGCACGCACCGCAGCGGATGCAGCGCAGCATGTCCTGGAACTCGCCGCCGAGCAGGCCGGTGCGACCGCCGTCGACCAGCACGAAGTACATGTGCTCGGGGCCGTCCTGCTCGCCGGCGGCGCGCGGGCCCGTCAGGATCGAGAAGTAGTTCGAGATCGACTGGCCGGTGGCCGAGCGCGGCAGGAGTCGCGCGACGGTGGCGAGGTCCTCGAGGGTCGGCAGCACCTTCTCGATGCCGGTGACCACCACGTGCACCTTCGGGGGCAGCACGGTGCACATGCCCTCGTTGCCCTCGTTCGTGAACACCGCCACCGAGCCGGTCTCGGCGATGATGAAGTTGCCACCCGACACGCCCATGTCGCTCGACAGGAAGTGCGGCCGCAGGAACTCGCGCGCCTCGCGGGTCATCGCGGGGATCTCGGTCAGGCGCGGGCGGTTGTGGACGCGGGCGAAGAGGTCCGAGACCTCGTCCTTCGACTTGTGGACCACCGGCGCGACGATGTGCGACGGCGGCTCGTTGTCGTTGATCTGCAGGATGTACTCGCCGAGATCGGTCTCGACGACCTTGACCCCGGCAGCCTCCAGATGGCGGTTGAGCGCCATCTCCTCGGAGACCATCGACTTCGACTTGGTGACCTTCGAGACCTCGTGCTTCTTCGCGATCGCGACGACCAGCCGCGAGGCCTCCTCGGGCGTCTCGGCCCACAGCACGGTCGCACCGCGCCGGGTCGCCTCGGCCTCGAAGCGCTCGAGGTAGGCGTCGAGGTTGGCGAGCGCCCGGTTGCGCCGCTCGACCGCCTCGTCGCGGGTGCCCTCGAAGTCGTCGAGCTCGGCGATCGCGTTGGTGCGGCCGACCGTCCAGCGCTGCGAGAGGATCTTCAGGTTCTGCTGCAGGCGGACGTCGGCGAGCTTCTGCCCGGAGCGCGCCTTGAAGTGCATCGACTGGACCTGCATCACGCCTCCTTCGCAGCCGGGGCGGCTGCGGCCGCCGGCACCGGCATCGGCACCGCATCGCCGGCGAGCACCTGCGCGACGTGCAGCACGCGCGTGGTCGTGTCGCCGGTGCGCCGCAGGCGGCCCTCGATGTTGAGCATGCAGCCCAGGTCGCCGAGCACCACGCAGGGCGCGCCGCTCGCATGGATCCGCTCGATCTTCTCGTCGACGATCGCCGTGGAGATGTCGCCGTACTTGACCGCGAAGGTGCCGCCGAAGCCGCAGCAGGCCCGCGCGTCCTTCATCTCGACGAGCTTCACGCCGGGCTGCAGCGCGAGCAGCGCCCGCGGCTGGGCCTGCACGCCGAGCTCGCGCAGGCCGCTGCACGAGTCGTGGTAGGTGACCTCGCCCTCGAAGCGCCCGGGCAGCGACTTCAGGCCGACCACATCGTGCAGGAACGAGGTCAGTTCCCAGGTTCGGGCGGCGACGGCCTCGATCCGCACCCTCAGGTCGGGATCGTCGGCGAACATCGCCGGGTAGTGCTGGCGGATCATGCCGCCGCAGGAGCCCGAAGGCAGCACGACATGCTCGAAGCGCTCGAACTCGGCCAGGAACTTGCGGGCGAGGTCGCGTGCGCTGGCGGTGTCGCCCGAGTTGTAGCCCGGCTGGCCGCAGCAGGTCTGCGCCATCGGCACCTCGACCGAGCAGCCGGCCGATTCGAGCAGCCGCACCGTGGCCTCGGCGATCTCCGGTCGCATCACGTCGACCAGGCAGGTGATGAACAGTCCGACTCTCACGTCCCCTCCCTCGAGGCCCCGATGATCGCATCGCCGGCGTGGTGACGGCACCCGCCGACCTCGACAGCGATTTCACTGCTTGATATAACGTACCACCATCCACGATACCACCGGCCGCCAGCGGACCGGTTCCCAGCGCTATCCCATGGCCCGACGGCAAGACGACGGCAACGGCATCGACGCGGCGACGACCCCGGAAGTTGCCGGCCGCACCGCGATCCAGGTCATCGACCGGCTGGTGTCGCTGCTCGATGCGCTGGCCGAACAGCCCGAAGCGGTGAGCCTGAAGCTGCTGTCGCAGCGCACCGGGCTCCATCCGTCGACCGCGCACCGCATCCTGAACGATCTGGTGTCGGCGCGGCTGGTCGACCGCTCCGAGCCCGGCACCTACCAGCTCGGCATCCGGCTGCTGGAACTGGGCAACCTGGTGAAGGCGCGCCTGAACGTGCGCGACGCGGCGCTCGGACCGATGCGCGAACTGCACCGGACGACCCACCAGCCGGTGAACCTGTCGATCCGGCAGGGCGACGAGATCGTCTACATCGAGCGCGCGGTCTCCGAGCGCAGCGGCATGCAGGTGGTGCGGGCGGTCGGCGGCCGAGCGCCGCTGCACCTGACCTCGGTCGGCAAGCTGTTCCTCGCCGCCGACGATCCCCGAAACGTCCGCGCCTACGCGACGCGGACCGGACTCGCCGGCCAGACCCGCAACAGCATCACCGAACCGGCCAAGCTCGAGCGCGAGCTGGCGCTCGTGCGTGCGCGCGGCTATGCCCGCGACAACGAGGAGCTCGAGCTGGGGGTGCGCTGCATCGCCGCGGGCATCCGCGACGACGCCGGCAAGCTGGTGGCGGGCCTGTCGATCTCGGCACCGTCGGACTTCCTGCAGGACGACTGGATCGACCTGCTCTGCCGCACCGCCGGCCAGATCTCGTCGGCGATCGGCTTCGATCCGGAGCTCTAGGCCTGCGGCGTTAGGGGCCGGGTCAGCGCGCCGGCGTCCGGCCCGACCTGTCGGACGCCCGCCGGGCGTCCGTGTCCCCCGAGATCAGGAGCGGGCGTCCGCGCGGACCGGACGGTCCTCGTCGCGCGGGCGCTGCTCGACCCACTTGCGCAGGCGCTGCGCATCGGAGAAGCGCGACTGCGCCCCGGCGGCATCCAGCAGCACGAGGATGACGGAGCGGCCGTCGATCTTGGCCTGCATCACGAGGCACTTGCCCGCCTCGGAGATGTAGCCCGTCTTCTGCATGCCGATCTGCCACTCGGGGTTCTCGACCAGGCGATTCGTGCTGCGGAACCCGACCTGACGGTAGCCGGTGTCGACGGTGAGCGAGCCCGCGGTGGAGTACTCGCGGATCAGCGGATAGCCGTGCGCGGCCCGGACCATCCGGGCGAGGTCGCGCGCGTTCGAGACGTTGTTGCTCGACAGGCCGGTCGGGTCCGCGAAGCGGCTGTCGGTCATCCCGATGGCGCGGGCCTTCGCGTTCATCGCCTCGACGAACGCGGGCATGCCGCCGGGGAAGTGGCGCCCGAGCGCGTGGGCCGCCCGGTTCTCGGAGGCCATCAGCGCGAGCTGCAGCATCTCGCCGCGCGAGAGCTTCGAGCCCATCGGCAGACGCGAGCCGCTGTGGCGCTCGGTGTCGCGGTCCGCCTCGCTGACGTCGAGCATCTCGTCGAGCGGCAGCCCCGCGTCCAGCACCACCATCGAGGTCATCACCTTGGTGATCGACGCGATGGGCAGGACCGCCTCGGGATTCTTCTCGTACAGGATCTCGCCGCTGGTCTGGTCGATCGCGAGCGCCACCGACGAGCGCAGGTCGAGGGGGTCGTCGGTCAGGTGCAGGCCGATCGCATTGCCGATCGACAGCCGCTGCGGCTCGACCACGCGGGGCGCGTACGAGGCCTTGACCATGCGGGCGTTGCGGGGCGCCGCGGCGCCGGCGCGCTGCGCCTTGGCGGTCGCCCGCTCGGCACGGGGGCCGACCTGCTTGCGCAGCGGCATCGAGGACACGCGCGCGGGCAGTTGCGCCTTGCGGACCGGCGCTTCGGCCGGCTTGCGCGAGGCGGCCGACTCGGCGGCCTTGCGGGCCTTCGCCGACGGGGCCGGGCGGTCCGCCGCCTGCGTCTGGAGCGGGACGTGAAGCGCGAAGAGGCCAGCCACGAGGGCCAGGAGGCGCCGCACGCGGGCGCCTTGGAACACCGGACTCATCGACTCGACCTCCCACGGAACGGGCGCGAAGTTTAACAAACGCAACCCCTTGTCGGAGAGAAAAAGGCTCTCCGGAGAAGCACTTGGAACGAAAAGCCAACAAGCCGCATCAACTGCCCGATGAACGGTGTATGCAGGCTGCGAGAATGCGGCATGCGTGTTTTCCAGATCGAAGGCGGGTGGGGCATGGACCACCTGGTGCTCTCGTCCCGCCCCGACCCGCGTCCCGGGCCCGGCGAGGTGCTGCTTCGGATGAAGGCGGCCTCACTGAACTACCGCGATCTGGTGGTGCCCGACCGCGGGTACGGCCAGTACACCGGGACCCTGCCGCTGATCCCGATCTCCGACGGCGTCGGCGAGGTCGTCGAGGTGGGTGCCGGGGTCACGCGGGTGGCGGTCGGCGACCGGGTCTGTCCGAGCTTCCTGCAGCGATGGGTCGGGGGCGAGCTGAACCTGGAGCGCATCAGCGGCTCGCTCGGTGGCCCGATCGACGGCGTGATGGCCGACCTCATGGTGCTGCCCGAGGCCGGCGTGTGCCAGGTGCCAGACCACCTGAGCGACGAGCAGGCGGCCACCCTGCCCTGCGCGGCCCTGACCGCCTGGAGTGCGCTGATCACCGAAGGGCGGCTGCGCGCCGGCGACCGGCTGCTGGTGCAGGGCACCGGCGGTGTCGCGCTGTTCGCGCTGCAGTTCGCGAAGATGGCGGGCGCACACGTGACCGTCATCTCCTCGAGCGACGAGAAGCTCGCCCGCGCCCGGGCGCTCGGTGCGGATGCGGGCATCAACTACGTGACCGAGCCCGAATGGGCACGGGCCTCCCGCCCGATCACCGGCGGCGCGGGCTTCGACCACATCCTCGAGCTCGGTGGCGAGAAGACGCTGCCCCAGTCGCTGCGCTGCATCCGGCCCGGCGGCACCGTCTCCATGATCGGCGTGCTGTCGGGCGGCACGATGAGCGCCTCGCTCGGGCTGATCGTCACCCGTCAGGTGCGGCTGCAGGGCATCACGGTGGGTTCGCGCGACGGGTTCGAGGCGATGCTGAGGGCGATCGGGCAGCACCGCCTCGTGCCGATCGTCGACCGGGTCTTCGCATTCGACGAGCTCAAGGCCGCGATGGCCTACCTGAAGTCGGGCGCGCACTTCGGCAAGGTCTGCCTGCGGCACTGACTCATCGGGGCTCGAGCGGCGCGAGCGCGGCGCGCAGCGCGGCGGACAGGGGCACCGGACGGCGGCCGACCCGGTCGACGTAGACGTGGACGAAGTGCCCCTGGGCGACCGCGTCATCGTTGTCGTTGGCGAACAGGCCGATCTCGTAGCGCACGCTGCTCGTGCCGACGTGCACGACCCTCAGGCCGGCATGGACCGTGTCCGGGAAGCTGACGGGCGCGAAGTAGCGGCACGCGGTCTCCACCACCAGCCCGATCGCCTCGCCGCCGGCGACGTCGAGCGCCCCGGCTTCGATCAGGTAGCGGTTCACCACCGTATCGAAGAACTGGTAGTACACGACGTTGTTCACATGCCCGTACTGGTCGTTGTCGGCCCAGCGGGTGGTGATGGACAGGAAGTGCGGATAGGCGGCGCGGCGCTCCGGCGAGGGTCGGGCGGTGGACACGGGACGGGCTCCGGGTGCAGGGGTCGTGAACAGCGGGGCGGGAACGGCGGGCCGGGAACAGCGGATCAGGAACTGCGGGTCGGGCACAGGCGCGATCAGGATCGGACGACGAGCGCCACGCCGACCGCAGTCAGCACCATGCCGAGCGCGGCAAGGCCGCCGAAGGGCTCGCCGAAGAGCATGAAGGCCTGCACCGCGGTGACCGGCGGCACGAGGTAGAACAGGCTGGCCACCCGGGTGGCGGAGCCACGCCGGATCAGCATGTTCATCAGGAAGGTCGCCCCGATCGACAGGCCGAGCACCGACCAGGCGAGGGCGATCCAGACGCCCGCCGTCGGTACCCAGGGCCCCTGCTCGACCCAGGCCGCGAGGGGCGCGATCACCGCCAGCGACGCGGCGTTCTGGACGAACGCGCCGGTGCGCAGGTCGAAGACCGGGACGTGGCGGCGCTGGTAGAGCGTGCCGGCGGTGATGGCGAGCAGCCCGGCGACCGCGAACGCGATGCTCGCGGCGCCCAGCCGGTCGGTGTCGACGCGGTGCGCGACGACCAGCGCCACGCCGCCGAAGCCCAGGGCGAGTCCCGCCCACTGGCGCGCACCGATCCGTTCGCGGCCATACGCCAGCCAGAGCGCGGTCAGCACCGGCTGGAGGTTGACGATCAGCGCCACCAGCCCGGCGCTCATCCCCAGGGTCACGGCCACCCAGACGCCGACAAGGTATCCGGCCTGGATCAGCAGCCCGGCGACGGCGAGGTGGCCGAGCTCGCGCCGGTCCGGCCAGGCCGCGCGGGCGACGAGGATCAGCGGCGCGAGCACCAGCAGCGTCGCGGCGAAGCGCAGGGCGAGGAACCCCAGGGGCGGCACATGCGGCATCGCGAGCCGCGCGGCGACGAAGCCGGTCGCCCACAGCACGACGAACACCGCGGGCACCACGATGCCCAGGCCGGCACCCGCGCCGCCGGGAACGGAGACACCGGGATCGGGGACGCCCGGATCCGGGACACCCGGCCCCGTACGGCCGGTCCCCGGCCCCTGCGCGCTCACGTCGGGCGGCCCGGCGTCGCGCCGTGCGCGGCGGCATGATCGCGCGCCTGGCGCACCGTGCCGAAGTGGATGTCGACGATGCGCTCGATGTCCGGGCAGTAGCCTCCGCCCATCGCCACGGCGACCGGCAGTCCCCGTCCGCGTGCGAAGCCGAACACCCGGCGGTCCCGCTCGGCGATGCCCGGGATCGACAGCGACAGCCGCCCGAGCCGGTCGCCATCGTAGACGTCCGCGCCGGCCAGGAAGATCAGGAAGTCCGGGGCGAAGCGCTCGGCCAGCGTGGCGAGCGCGCCGTCGAGCGCATCGAGGTAGGCGTCGTCACCGGTGCCGTCGGGCAGGTCGATGTCGAGATCGCCCTCGCAGCGGTTGCGGAACGGGAAGTTGCGTGCGCCGTGGATCGACAGCGTGAACACCGACGGATCGGCGCGCAGGATCTCGGCGCTGCCGTTGCCCTGGTGGACATCGAGGTCCACGATCGCGACCCGGTGCGCCCGGCGCTCGGCCTGCATCAGCCGGGCGGCGACCGCGACGTCGTTCAGGCAGCAGAAGCCCTCGCCGCGATCCGGCCCCGCGTGGTGCGTGCCGCCCGCGAGGTTCACGGCCGCCCCCTCCTCGAGCGCGGCGCGGCACGCGGCGACCGTCGCGCCCACCGAGCGTCGCGACCGCTCGACCATCGCCTCCGACCACGGGAAGCCGATCGCCCGCTGCTCGAGCGCGCTCAGGCGCCCGAGACTGAGCCGTTCGATCCAGTCGGGGGTGTGCGCGAGCGCCAGCACGCCATCGGTGGCGGGCGGCGGCTCGAGCAGTTCCAGGTCCGGCAGCTCGCGCGTGATCCGCTCGCGCAGGAGCCGGTACTTGGCCATCGGGAACCGGTGACCGTCGGGCAGGGGGAGCACGAACCGGTCGCTGTAGAACGCCTTCACCGGGCCAGTCTAGCATCGTGCTGCACTGCAACAAGAAAGTGCTTGACATCGGTGCGCACGACCCTATAATCCGTTCCTGTTGCAGCGCACAACGCTGCGTCGCCAACCGTGAATGTCCCTGTAAACGGTTGATTCAACAAACGAATTTTCCCGAAAGAGGTCAACATGTTCACCACCCCCGATCAGATGGTTGCGATGCACAAAGCCGCGCTCGAGTCCTTCCAGGCGATGGCCGCCAAGTCGTTCGCCGGCCTCGAGAAGCTGGCCGAGCTGAACATGGCCGCCACGAAGTCGTCCTTCGAAGAGTCCGCCGAGCAGTTCAAGGCGCTGCTCGAGGTCAAGGACGCCAAGGCGTTCGCCGACTTCGCCGCCGGCTCGGCCCAGCCCGCCGCCGACAAGATGACCGCGTACGCCAAGCACGTGTACGAGATCACCAGCGACACCGGCAGCGAGATCGCCAAGCTGATCGAGAAGCAGCTGACCGACGGCAACCGCCAACTGCACACCGCCATCGACGCGCTCGCCAAGAACGCGCCGGCCGGCAGCGAAGGCGTGGTCACGTTCATGAAGTCGGCGGTCTCGGCGGCCAACACCGCGTACGACCAGGTCAACAAGGCGACCAAGCAGGTCGTCGAGATGGCCGAAGCCAACATGGTCGCCGCGGGCAAGACCGCCGCTGCCAGCGCCCCGCGCGCCAAGAAAGCGGCCTGAGGCGCCTGACCGCTCGCGGGGCTCCGGCCCCGCGCGGCGGTGAAGCCTCGATCGCTCCGAAGACGTCGCAGCCGCTCCTCCTCGGTACAGCGACGCATCCGACCCGGCTCCGCAAGGAGACCGGGTCGGTTCATTTTCGGACCCCGTTCGGCGGCGCAGCGCCTAGAGCATCGTGCCGCCCAGCGCGAGCACGCCGGCGCGCAGCCGCTCGAACGCAGGCTCGACCTGCTCGGCCGTGCCCTTGGCGCCCAGCTCGATGTGTCGGCGCGCCCCGCCCTCGCCCACCGACGGCAGGCTGTAGACCTTGATGCCGCTGAACTCGCGCTCGACCGCCTCCATCAGCGGGGTCAGCGTCGACTCGGCGAGCTCGTACACCATCATCGAGCGGTCACCGCGGGCCTCGCGGTGGAACAGCGCCCGGTAGTGCTCGTCGAGCACCTGCTCGATCATCGGCCAGGCCATCACCGGGAAGCCCGGCACGAACCAGTGCGAGCCGACGTTGAAGCCGGGAATCCGGTTGAACGGATTCGGCACGATCCGCGCGCCCTGCGGGAACTCGCCCATCTTCAGTCGCTGCAGGTTCTCCGGCGCGTCCATGTCGACGGCGGCCTTGCCCTGCGCCGCCATCTCCATCGTGCGTTCGGTGATCAGCCGGCGGGCCTCGGGATGCAGCGCGAGCGGGACGCCGAGGGCGGCTGCGGCGGCCTGTCGCGTGTGGTCGTCGGGCGTCGCACCGATGCCGCCGCAGGAGAAGACCACGTCGTCGCCGGCGAAGGTCTCGCGCAGCGTCGCGACCAGCCGTTCGCGATCGTCGCCGAGGTAGCGGGCCCACGACAGCTCCAGCCCGCGCGCGCCGAGGAGCTCGACGACCTTCGCGAAGTGCTTGTCCTGGCGCTTGCCCGAGAGGATCTCGTCGCCGACGATGATCAGACCGAAGGTGGCCACGTGCGCTGCTCCGATGGTCGCGTGAACAGAAGGACCGGCAGTATGCCCGCTCCGCCTGCGCCCCTCGGCGATGCCCGAGCGCCGCGGCCGATCAGGCCCGTCCGAACCAGCGCCCGATCGCCTTCGACTGCTGCGACCAGAACCCTCGACCGTAGTCGCGGCCCTCGAGCTGATCGCGGATGCCGGTGGGGACGAAGCCGGGACGCCAGTCGGCGGTACCGAACAGCACGTCCCAGATCGGGAACAGCACCGCGAAGTTCACGCCCTGCGTGCGCCCCTCGTGACCGTAGCCGATCGCATGGTGCAGCCGGTGCCAGCTCGGGCTCACCAGCACGCCCTCGAGCGGCCCGGGCCAGCGCCAGCGCAGGTTCGCGTGCTGCACGCTCTGCAGCACCCGCGAGGCGATCACCAGCGCGACGAACTGCCCTGGCGAGGCGCCGAGCGCCACCGCGACCAGCGCCATCGCCGCATCGCGGATCAGGTCGTCGATCAGGTGGTTGCGCTGGTCGCTCCAGAAGGTCATCTGGCGCTGGCTGTGATGCACCGCATGCAGCGCCCACCACCAGCCGAACCGGTGCTGCCAGCGGTGCAGCCAGTAGTCGACGAAATCGAACAGCACCAGGTAGATCGCGAAGCTCACCACCGGCAGGTCGGTGACCCCCGGCCACAGCTGGTCGACGTTGATCCGCGAGAAGCCGACCAGGCGCAGCGCGCCCTCGAGCTCGTCGAGCAGGGGCGTGAGCAGCGCGAACACCACCAGCGCGAAGCCGCCGAGCCGGTGCAGCAGCGTGTAGAGGACGTCGGTGCGGATCGCGCGACGGTCGGTCACCGGCTCCGCCGGCCACAGCCGCTCGGCCACGCCGAGCAGGACGGCGAGCACGACGACCTCGATCGCGCCGAGCACCACCCACTCGGTGAAGTCGAACAGCTCCTCCGCATAGCGCATCCAGCCGAGCGCGAAGAGCAGCGGCTGCACCGCCGTCTCGTACAGCCACTGCTGCAGGCCATGCACCGTCGAACCGAGCCAGTCGAACATCGTCGTGTGTCGCGTCCGGTCAGCGCCGGTAGTCGGGATGGTCGCGCAGCGTCGCGAAGCACAGCCCGCGCGCCTTCAGGCCGGCGATCAGCGGGTCGAGCGTCGGCGCGTACGGATCCTGGCGCGACCAGATGCCGAGGTGGGCCATCAGGATGTCGCCGCCGCGGATCGCCGCCAGCGCCTGGGCGAGCAGCCGGTCGTTGGGAAACCGGTCGGAGGGCAGCTCGTCGCCGAGGAAGCCGGCCGGCGCCCAGTGGACGTGCGCGTAGCCGCAGGCCTTGGCCGCGGCCATCGCCTGCGGCGGCGCCTTGCCGCCGGGGGCGCGCCACAGCGGCTCGAGCCCCTGCCCGGTCAGCACCCTGAAGCGTGCACCGACCCGATCGAGCTCGGTGCACAGCGCCCGCGAGTTCCACTGCAGCGTGCGGCCCGCCTGCTCGCCGAACTGCGGCCGCACGGTCATCGAGCCATCGGGCGCGACGCCCCGGAAATAGACGTGATCGAAGGTGTGGCTGCCGAAGGCATGGCCTTCCTTCACGCGCTCGCGCCAGTAGCCGGCCCAGCCGTCATCGAGCGAGAAGTCGCCGTTGGGCGTCTTCTCGTTGGCGAGGAAGAACGTGGCGCGCACCTCGTGCTTGCGCAGGATGCCGGCGATCCGCTCGGCCTCGCGCATGTTGCCGGTGTCGAGCGTCAGGTAGACCGTGCCGGCCGGGCAGGACGCGGCGACCGCCGTCACCGGCAGTGGCCCCAGCACGACGAGCGCCAGGGCGGCGAGCGCCGCCCGAGCGGACGATGCCGGGGGCGCGGCCCGGCCCGTCACAGCAGCGGCGCCCGGTTGTGCAGGTAGATGCCGTGCGGCGAGCGCCCGACCGGGATCGTGCGCACGACCTTGCGGCTGGCCATGTCGACGATCGAGACCTGCTTGGCGAAGCGCGAGGTCACCCACAGCAGCTTGCCGTCGGCGGTGAGCTCCATGCAGTCGGGACCGCCGGGCACGGGAATCTGCCCGACCACCTTCATGTCGGTCATGTCGAGGATGGAGACGGTGTTGTCCACCCGATTGCTGACCAGCAGGTGGCGCTTGTCGCCCAGGCCGCGGAAGTTGTGCGCGCCCTTGCCGGTGCGGATCTTGTTGACCGTCTTGCGGGTAGCGATGTCGATGACCTCGACATAGTCCTCGCCCATGATCCCGACGAACAGCGAGCGCCCGTCGGGCGAGATCACGATGCCCGCCGGCTGGCGACCGACCTTCGCCTTCCAGGTGACGGTCTGGGTGGGCACGTCGATGGCCGCGATCTCGTCGCTCTCCTGCAGCGTCGTGTAGACGGTGCGGCTGTCGGCCGAGAACCACAGGTGGCTCGGTGCCTTCGGCAGCGGGATCTGCTTGACGAGCTTCTTGTCCTTGCCGTCCCACGCATAGACGTCGACCCGGTTCAGTCGCAGCGCCGCGGTGACGAACCACTTCTCGTCGGGCGAGAACGCGAGCTGATACGGGTCGTCGATGCCGCGCAGCCGGCCGAGGACCTTGCCGCTCGAGGGATCGAGGAAGTGCAGGTCGTTGCTGACCGCATTGGCCACGATCAGCGTCTTGCCGTCGGGCATCGGATACAGGTGGTGCGGCTCCTTGCCGACGTCGACGCGGCCCACCTCCTTGAAGGTGGTCTGGTCGATCAGCGAGACCGAGGCGTCGCGCGAGTTCAGCACGATCGCGTACTGCGCGGCCGAGACGGCGGGCAGTGCGAACGCCGCGGCAGCGAGGACGGCGGCGGCGGCACGGCGTAGCGAGAGGTTCATGGTGTCCTTTGTCCGACGGATCCGTCCGTCGCTACCTGATCGAATCCCAGACTTTTTCGAGGCGCTTGACCGACACCGGGACCGGCGTTCGGAGCTCCTGTGCGAACAACGATACGCGCAGCTCCTCGAGCAGCCATCGGAACTCGTCGAGGCGCGGGTCGCGACGGCCCTTGAGCGCCGCCTGGGCACGGGAGAAATTCTGAAGCATCGGGGCGATCTCGGCCAACTTCTGGGCGTCGCGCGCAGGGTCGGCGCGCAGTTTGTCCAGACGGGCGGACGCCGCCTTCAGGTAGCGCGTGACATGCGGCAGCCGCGCGGGATCGGTGACCGACACGAAATCGCGCGGCAGCAGCGCGGCGAGCTGCTGCGCGACGTCGGCCGCGGCCTGTGGAAACCCGCGGGCGGCGCCGAGCTTCTTCTGCAGCGTCGCATGCTCGGCGAGCAGCGTGGCCAGCGTGCGCGCGAGCTCCTGCCCGATGAGCGCGAGCCGCGGACGCGCCTCGGCCGCGCGCGCCTCGAAGGCCGCCCGGTCGGCGGGCAGCGGCTCGGCCAGGCAGGCCCGCTCGAGGACCGCGGCGACCAGCTCGCGCCGCAGGTCCTCGGCGGTGCCGAAGGGCATGAAGAGCATGGCCAGGCGCTGCGCATCGGGCAGGTTCTTCTCGAGCCACTTGAGCGGCTCGCGCAGCACGATCGCGAACAGCCGCCGAAGGCCGGCGCGGTGCTCGCGCTGTGCGCGCTCGGGCTCGTCGAAGACCTGCAGCTCGACGGCGTCGCCGCGGTCGACGAGGGCCGGCCAGCCGATCAGCGTCTCCTCACCGCGCTCGCCGACGGCCAGCTCCAGGAGCTCGGGCAGCGCGCCGAACGACCACTCGGTGAAGCGCTCGCCGGCACGGCGCACCGTGGCGCTCACGGCCGTATCGGTGCCGGCGGCGATCGAGACGGTCCGTCCGCCGTGGGTGCCGGCCGGCGCCGGGGCGCCTGCGGCGGACGGCGGCGGCTGCGGGGGGCGCGTTGCGCGGTCGCCCCC
>CAIUGQ010000531.1 GCA_903898725.1 uncultured Burkholderiales bacterium
AGCGGGGTGATGTCGGGCAGGCTGCGCTCGGCCCGTGCGCCGGGCTCGAGGCGGAAGATCGTCTTGCCTTCCTTGACCGTCTCGGTGACCTTGATGTCGGCGATGGTGGTGGGTTCGACCTTCGTCGGGTCCTTCGACAGGATGGCGAAGTCGGCCAGCTTGCCGGGCTCGAGGCTGCCCTTGGTCTTCTCCTCGAAGTGCTGATAGGCCGGCCAGATCGTCATCGCCTTCAGGGCCGTGATCACGTCCACCCGATGTTCGGGGCCGACGATGCGGCCGGAGCCGCGGGCACGACGGGTGACGGTGGCATCGAGCACGCGCATCGAGTCCGGAAAGGCGACCGGCGCATCGTGGTGGCTGGAGAAGATCATCCCGCGCTTGCGGACCCACCCGGTGGGCGAGATGTTCATGCCCGCCTGCGGGCCGACGGTGTGGTCGAGATGCCAGTCGCCCCAGTAGAAGGTGTGCATCGGGAACAGCGACGGCATGATGCCGAGCGACTTGTAGCGGTCGAGCTGCTCCTCGCGAAGGAACTGGCCGTGGATGAGCACGTTGCGCAGCGACCTGGACTGCGGGTAGCGCGCCTGCGCGGCCTGGTGCGCGGCGATCAGCAGGTCCGACGCCCGCTCGCCGTTGGCGTGGGTGATGATCTGGATGCCGCTCTCGGCGGCCCATTGCACCGCGTCCATGACCTGCTCGGCCGTCGCGGCCGCATAGCCGGAGTAGCCCGGCGGGTAGGTGCCCACCGGCTTGAAGTAGGGCCGGTCGCGCCACGCGGTGAAGCCCTGCGGGCTGCCGTCGATGGTGAGCTTCGCGCCCGCGACGCGGAACCGGTTGGTGTAGGTGCTGCGCTGGTGGGTCTTGATGTAGGCGCGGTCGACGAGGACGTCCGGATAGGTCGCCACGTCGTTGGCGAAGCCGCCCTCGGCCGCCACCTGCCGCATGATGTCCACCACCGGGGGCACGGATCGCCCTTCCTGAGCCGTCGTGTAGCCGAAGCTCGCCCACAGCTTGGCGCCCTCGCGAGCGAAGACCTTCAGGCCTTCCGGGCCGACGCGGCTGAGCAGCACCGGGGCGGCTGCGAAGAACGCGGTCTCCTCGAGCACCCCGTTGGGCTCCGTGGTGCCGGGTTTGCGCTGGATGACGCCGCCCGCCGGATCCTTCGTGTTGGCATCGACGCCCATCGCCTTGAGCATCGCCGAGTTGGCCGTCGCCAGGTGACTGGACTGGTGGATGATCAGGACTGGAATGTCCGCCGAGACCGCGTCGAGCTCTTCCTTGGTCGGGTGGCGCAGTTCCTTCAGCTGCGAATTGTCGTAGCCGAAGCCGACGATGATCTTCACCTTGTCGACGATGGCCGCGTTCTTCTCGGCCCAGTCGCGCAGGGTCTGCTGCAGCGAGGCGATGTCCTGGACCTTGCCGTCGGGCGGCGCCAGCACGTTGGCGGAGAGGGCCTGCAGCCCGCCGACGACGACGTGCCCGTGGGCGTCGACGAAGCCCGGCACCAGCGTCCTGCCTTCGAGATCGACGAGCCGCGTGTCCGGCCCCTTGAGCTTCATGACCTCGCTGCGCCGGCCGACGGCGATGATCTTGCCGTTCGCCACCGCCACCGCCTCGGCCCGCATCGACTTGTCGTTCATCGTCAGGATGGGGCCGCCCGACCAGATGGTCTCGGCGGTCTGCCGGGCGTGCGCGTGGGGGGTGATCGCCAGTCCCCCAAGCAGCGCGGCACCCAGGCAGATGGCGCGTGCGGAGCGTCTGCGTTCAACGCGCTCCGAAGCGGCGCGGGTCGCGCCCGGTGTGCTCGGCATCTTCACAGCCTGTCGTTCGTTCATCGCGCGGCTCCCTGTCTTGTCGACACGGACTTTTGCAGTTAGCGTGCCGGCAAGTTGTCAGGATCCTGACACCTGCGGCGCCGTTCCCGGTGACTGCCGACCGCTCGAGACCACCGCACGCACCCGTGTCACCCGACGCCCCGGAGATCGAGATCCTGCGCCGCGGCCGCTGGTTCGCGAAGCTGCCGTCCGCCCTGCAGGCACGCATCGCGCAGCTGGGGACGCTGCGCCAGTTCCGCTCCGGCCAGTACCTGCTGCGCCAGGGCGAGGCCGGGCGGGGCATGTTCGGCCTCATCCAGGGGCGCACGCGCCACGTCCGCGCGGTCGGCGAGGAACGCGAGGTGCTGATGCACGTCGGCGGCCCGGGCCTGTGGACCGGCGAGTACGGCCTGCTGTCGGGCAATCCGTCGATCGGCAGCGTGATCGCCGATGCCCCCACCCAGGCGCTGTTCCTGAGCGCGCGGGACTGGCGACGGCTCGTCGACGAGGAGCCGCGCTGGCTCGCCCATTTCGCGGCCCTGCAGGCCGAGCGCTTCGCCACGGCCTTTCGTGCCTATGCGGATTCGCAAGGGCTCGGGCGGGACGAATGGGTCCATGCCCGCCTGCGGCTGCTGGCGCAGGTCGAGCGCGAGCATGGCTCGCCGGTGGCCTCGATCCGGCTGTCCCAGGTGCACCTCGCGAGCATGCTCGGTGTCTCGCGCCAGACCCTCAATGCGTCGCTGGCGCGGCTGCAGGCGCGTGGGGTGCTGCGGGTCGGCTTCCGGATGATCGAGCTGCTGGACTGACGCGCCGGTCGCGGCGATCAACGGGCTGCGAGCATCTCCTCGATCTGACCGAGGCGCTCCTTGCCGAAGAACATCTCCGTTCCGACGTAGAAGGTCGGAATGCCGAAGGTCCCGCGTTCGACGGCCTGTTCGGTATTGTCGATCACGATCTGCTTGATGGCCGGATCCTGTGCTGCGGCGGCCAGGCGTTCCGCATCGAAACCGGCCTTCGTCAGCACCGCCGCGAGCGCGGCGGCATCGGTGACGTCGAGCCCCTCCTCCCAGATCGCGGGATTCAACGCCTCGATGAACCGGATCTGATCGTCGCCTTGCAGCGATGCCAGCATCCGCAGCAGGTTGATCGAATTGAACGGGAACTTGGGATTCATCTTGAACCGGTGGAGGCGGTGCTTCGCGATGAAGCGCTGCATCTCCAGGCTGGCATAGGCGTTCTTGCCCTTGATCTCGGCGTCGCGGATGAAGGGCGGCGCATTGCCGGTCAGCTTGTGCATCCCGCCGAGGAACGCCGGCGTGATCTTGAGCTGCGCGCCCTGCCGCGCGGCGAGCTCGCGCAGCGGTTGCCAGACCAGATAGGCATTCGGGCTGACGAAGTCGAAGATCAGTTCGATGGTTCGGGTCATGTTCGGTCTCCTGTCATTAGAGCGCACGCACGATAACTCGGCCTGGCTCAATCGCCTGGGCGGGAGAGCAGCCGGAACAGCACCGCGTCGTCCAGCGGACCCAGGCCGGCGTCGAGCGCGCGGGCGAACACGTCGCGCGCGATCGGGCCCAGCGGCCCTTCGAAGCCCGTGCTGTGCGCCGCCTGAACCGCGAGCGCGGTGTCCTTGGCCAGCAGGGTGACGTGTGCGCGCGGTACGTAGTCGCCGACGATGGCACGGCGCATCCGGTCGGTGCCGACCCAGCTCTGGCCGCTCGACGCCTCGATCACATCGAGTGCCGTGCCGGGATCGAGCCCCAGCCGCTGAGCGAGGGCCAGTGCTTCGGCAGCGCCGACCAGGTTGATGCCGGCGAGGAGATTGTTCACCAGCTTCATCCGCGCGCCATCACCCGGGCGAACGCCGAGCCTGAACACGCGGTCCGACAGCGTCTCGATCAGCACCCGCTGCGTCTCGAAGCTCGCCTCCGAACAGGCGACCATCAGACTCATCGTTCCATCGGCCGCACGCTGCGGTCCGCCGGACATCGGGGCGTCGATGGTGGCGGCCCCGAGTGCAGCGAGGCGCGCTTCGATGCGCTCGACGTCCTGCGGGGCGATCGTCGGGCACAGCACCACCGCATGGCCGGTCAGCCCGCCGAGGCGCTCGACCAGCCCGCCGGGCCCCCACAGCACCGCATCGCACTGTGCGGCGTCGACCACACAGACGAGGGTCGCGTCGACACCGTCCGCGGCGTCGGCCGCTCGGGTACAGGCGATCGCGCCTTCCGCGGCGAGCGCGTCGGTCCGCGCGCGGTCGATGTCGTGCACCCGGACCGTCCAGCCGCAAGAGAGCAGCCGACGGGCCATCGCGCCGCCCATGTTGCCCACGCCGACGATAGCGACGCGGCGGTCTTGGTGACGGGTCTCGGTCGCGCAGGTGGACATCACGTGGCGCAGTCTACAGGGCGTCCGACATCGGCAGCGACAGAAGACCGGGTCACCGAGCCCAGGCGTGCACCATGCCCGGTGAAGGATCCCTGCAGCCTGCAGGGTTCGAGGGACTCACTCCCACTCTATTGTCAACAGGCGGGCGCCGTTCAGAGGGAGGGCGGGCTGCAGGGCGACCGGAAAATGCCTATGTACCGACAAATTTACCGTCGCATTCGACAGCGGCGGAAAGCGCTCTTTTGTCTCGAACTCAGACATCGCGGGTTCGCAACGGCGCTTCGAGCGGTAAACGGGCATGTTCTGCAGGGCCATGACGGTATCGATAGAGCGTTCGAGTGCGCGAAGACGGTACTTCGGAGCAGCGTGACGGTATCACCGCCTTCCCCACTCCCGACCCGACCTTGCCAGTCGGGTCACGCCCCTCCAGCCGTCTGGTTCGTCAGCTTACCTTCGTCAGCGACGCCCTCGTGACGGGAACGGAGTTCCTCTCAAGCTCGAATTGGGGAGTCGTGGTCACTGGGTTGGTCATCGTGAAGGGGGCGGGTACTCCCCCAGTTGCCTAGCCTGCACTCAAGCAGACCTCGGCTTCTGTACGGCAGCGCACTCAGGAGCGTGTCCGAGCGTCGAGCTCGAGCGCGTTCATTCCGGAGATGGCTGAACGCACCCTATGCGCGTATGATGGCAAGTATTCAATTACTTACTTTGAATCCTCCAAGGGACTTGCCATGCAAACCAGACTGCCCACCGAGGAGCGCCAGGCGGAGATCGTCGCGGCCGCGTTGAACCTGGCCCGGGATATCAGTCCGGTGTCGATCACCACTGGCGACATCGCTACGGCGGTCGGCGTCAGCCAGGGCGCCGTGTTCAAGCACTTTCCCACCAAGGAAGCCATCTGGGTGGCGTCGATGGCGTGGGTACACGAGAGCCTGCTGGCCAAGCTGGTCGAAGCCGCGCAGGCGCAGACCTCGGCCGTGCGGGCTCTCGAAGCGGTGTTCCGGGCCCATGTGGACTTTGTGGTCGCACATCCTGGCGCACCCAGGATCATCTTCCACGAGCTGCAGCAGTCCACCGATTCCCCAGTGAAGCAGGAAGTCCGGGCGCTGCTTCAGGCCTATCGGCGGCTGCTGCTGAGTCAGTTCAAGCTGGGCGTGAGGTCGGGCGAGTTGCCAACCGATCTCGACCCCGATGCCGCGGCCACGACGCTGGTCGGCATCGTCCAGGGCCTCGTGATGCAGTCGATGCTGACCGGCAAACCCGCGGCGATGAAGACGCAGGCCGATGGCGTGTTCGCAATCTACCTTCGCGGCATCCGGGCGGCAGCATGAAGATCCCCTCGAACTGGTGGCGCCGGCTCGGGCTGGGCTCGCTCGGGGTGCTGTTGATCGCTGCGCTAGGGTATGTCGCCATGCGCTCCGGGCCCCTGGCGCCTACCCGTGTGACTGTCACACAGGCCAGCGTAGGCAGCTTGTCGCCATCGCTGTTCGGCATCGGCACGGTCGAGGCACGCCGGTCCTACCTGATCGGGCCGACTGCGGCTGGCCGTGTGAGCAAGGTATTGGTCGATGTGGGAGACACGGTCACGTCTGGCCAGTTGCTGGCCGAGATGGACCCGGTGGACCTGGACGAGCGCGCCAGAGCCCTGGAGGCCTCGGTGGCACGGTCATCGAGCGTGGTCGCCGCGGCACAAGCGCAGCGGCGGGATGCGCAGGCGCGCAGCGAACTGGCGGCCATCACGGCGCGTCGCTACGTCGAACTCGGCGCGCAGAAGTTCATGAGCGCAGGCGCGGTCGAGGCCAAGCAGCAGGAGCAGGCTTCCGCCGATGCCGCCGTGGCCAGCGCTGATGCCAATCTGGCGGCCGCGCGCCAGGACACCCAGCGCCTAGCCGCCGAACGTGCGGGCCTGCGGCAGCAGCGCGACAACGTGCGCCTGCTGGCACCCGTGCCGGGTGTCGTCATCAGCCGCGACGCCGAAGCCGGGTCCACCGTGGTGGCGGGGCAGGCCGTGCTGCGGCTCATCGAGCCTTCGTCCTTGTGGATCCGGGTGCGGCTGGACCAGGGCCGCTCGAACGGTCTGGCCGCCGGTCTGGCTGCCTCGATCGTGCTGCGATCGAAGCCAGGTGTGCGCTTGTCGGGCAAGGTGGCCCGGGTGGAGGCCACCAGCGACAGCATCACCGAAGAGCGCGTGGCCCTGGTTTCCCTGGACACCCTGCCCCAGGGCCTGTCCACCGGGGAACTGGCCGAGGTTACATTGACGCTGCCTGCCACGGCAGCGGCCGTGCTGCTGCCCAACCCCGCGCTGCAACGTCAAGCCGATCAGGTCGGCGTGTGGCGCATCGAAGGCGGAAAGCCGACGTTCGCGCCGGTGCGCATCGGGCTGACCAGCCTGGACGGCCAGGTGCAGGTGCTCGAAGGCCTCAAAGCCGGTGACGAGGTGGTGGTGTACAGCGAAAAGGCGATCACGGCCGGCAGCCGCATCAAGATCGTCGACCAGCTCGCCGGCAGCAAGCCATGATCAGCCTGGCCGGCCGCGACATCCTGCATTCATGGGGAAAATTCGTGCTCACCGGCATCGGCCTGGGCCTGCTGATCGGCGTCACGCTGACGATGGCCGGTGTCTACCGCGGCATGGTGGACGACGCGCGTGCCTTGCTCGACAACAGCGGCGCCGACCTCTGGGTGGTGCAGCAGGACACGCAGGGGCCGTACGCGGAGTCGTCCAGCCTGCGCGACGACGTGGTGCGCAGCGTCCGCGGCCTGCAGGGTGTGGGGCGCGCCGCCAACGTCACCTACCTGACGATGCAGGTGCGGGCCAGCGAAGGTCGAGACGCCGGCCGCGAAGTACGCGCCATGATCGTCGGCTTCGAGCCGGGCCAGCCGGCTCAGCCCGGGTCACCCGGCTACCTGGTGGCGGGCCGGCACGTCACGCGCAGCCACTACGAGGCCGTGGTGGACGTGCGCACCGGTTTCACGCTGGGCCAGCGCATCCGCATCCGGCGGCATGACTACACGGTGGTGGGGCTGACCCAGCGCATGGTGTCGTCCGGCGGCGACCCGTTGGTCTTCGTTCCGCTGAAAGACGCGCAGGAAGCGCAGTTCCTGAAGGACAACGACGCCATCCTGAACGACCGCGCCCGCACGGCTGCCAACCCGGCGCTCAATCGGCCGGGCGTGCCCGGCTTGCTGGAGGCGATCCAAGCCTCTCAGGCCGCCAACCACAACGTGAACACGGTGCTGGTGCAGGTGCAGCCCGGTGTGCCGGCCGAGACCGTGGCCGAGCCGATCCGGCGCTGGAAACACCTGGAGGCCTACACACGCGCGCAGATGGAAGAGATCCTGGTGGCCAAGCTGATCGCCACGTCGGCCAGGCAGATCGGCATGTTCCTGGTGATCCTGGCCATCGTGAGTGCGGCC
>CAIUGQ010000532.1 GCA_903898725.1 uncultured Burkholderiales bacterium
GCTGTTCGTCCTCACCTCGCTGGTCGTGATCGCCACGCCCGGCCAGGACATGCTGCTGGTGATGTCGCGCTCGATCGCCCAGGGCCCGGCGGCCGGGGTCGTCACGGCCGCCGGCGTGGGCACCGGGCTGCTCGGCCACACGGTGCTCGCGACGCTCGGGCTCGGTGCGGTGCTGACCGCGTCCGAGTGGGCGTTCTTCGCGCTGAAGGTCGTCGGGGCGGCCTACCTGGTGTGGCTCGGCATCGGACTGCTGCGCACCCGCAGCGCCGAGATCGAGGTCGATCGGGCCCCGCCGCGCTCGCTGCCCCGGCTGTTCGCGGATGGCGCGCTGTCGAACCTGTCGAACCCGAAGATCGCAGTGTTCTACTTCGCGTTCCTGCCGCAGTTCGTCGCGCGCGACGCCGCGCATCCGACGCTGTCGATCGCGGTGCTCGGCACGGTGTTCGCGCTGCTGACCTTCGCGGTCAAGGGGCCGGTGGGTGCGGCGGCGGGGCTGCTGTCGACCTGGCTGCGCTCCCGGCCGCGGGTGCTGGTGTGGGTCTACCGGTGCAGCGGGCTGGTGATGCTGGGACTCGGGATCAGGCTGGTGATGGAGCGCCGGGGGTAGGCGGCGCTCCCTTCACCTCAAACCCAAGCCTGCAAGACGTAGTCGTACGCAGCCTGCCCGTTCATCATGTCGACCCGCTGCAGCACGATCGTGAACGCACCGTTCGCACCGCGCCTGAGCGTGTGCCGGTACGAGCCGCCGAAGTGCCGCACCGTGTCGCGCCGCAGCTCCATCATCTGGAAGCGCGAGTACACACGCACCGTGTCGGCCTCGACCGACTCGATCACCACGTTGCCCACCAGATGGTTCGTCCCCCACGCCGCCGCCTGCGACCAGGCGTTCGGGTGGCCGAGGCGCCCCATGCGGACCTCCATCAGCAGCCGATCCTCGGCGAAGATCGACGGCTCGCCGAGCCAGTCGGTCTGCTCGGGCATCACCGGCATCCAGTAGACGCCGTCGTCGGCGAAGAGCTCGATCCATTCCTGCCAGCGCTTGGCGTCGAGCAGCGCTGCCTGCCGGAACAGGAAGGTCTCGACCTCGCGCTGCAGCGCCGCCGACGCGTGCGTGACGTCGGGCACGTACTGCGTGGACGGGCGCGCGCCGCGCCCCATGTGCTCGGGCGCGATCGACTCGGCGCCGGTCATCGACTCGACGCCGAGCGCCTCGATCACGACACCGGTGCCGAGGGCCTTGCTGACCTGGTCTTTGCTCATCGTCGTTCTCCTCAGGCGACCACGGTCTGCGCGAGCGCGGGCGCCATGTACTCGGCCCAGGCGCGGAACTGGCTTCGCATCACGGCCTCGGACGTGCCGTTGTTCGAATAGATCACGCCGTCGCGTTCGGTGTCGCCGCCGTAGTTGCGGTGGAAGCTGACCCACTCGCCGCCCTTCGACTCCAGGCCCCACTGGCCCTTGGTCCAGTTCTCGAGGTCGTCGGCGTTGATCATCGTCGCCGGCGAGTTCACCAGGTTGTAGTACCAGAGCGAGCGCCGGTAGATCGCCTCGGGCGCGCCCTTGAGCCGGAAGTGCCAGATCTCGGACAGCGTCTTGTTGGCGGCCATCGGGCGCAGGCAGCGCAGCTGCTGGAGCGACGACTGCACCGACAGGTACGGGTACACCAGCACATGGTGGATGCTGCGCGACAGGTATTCCTCGGCCTTCGCCTCGCCGTAGGCGGCCTTGAGCTGCGCCTCGTGCTCGAGCGTGTCGGGGTCGGTCGGGCGCAGGCCCATGTAGCCCTTCAGGATGCCGTGGCCCTTCGGGAAGTTGACCGTCTGCACCGAGTCCCACTGGTCGAAGCTCGACGCGAAGGTCGACAGGTAGTGGAAGAACAGCGGCGCACTGCCCTGCTCGGCCTTCACGCGGTTCTCGATGCGACGCGCCGGCACGCCGGTGCTCTGGTGCGTGACCGACGGATGCAGCGCGTCGAGCTGGTTCTCCATGAAGAACTTCCAGTTCGAGTGCTGGATCACGCGGTGGCAGACCGGCACCACCTCGACCTCGCCCACCGGCGAGCGGTCGCACATGTCGTCGAAGGCGATCTTGGCGTCGCCCAGGAACTCGGCGAGCGACGGGCCCTCGGCCGACAGGCTGGCGAACACGAAGCCGCGGTAGCTGTCGACGCGTGCGGCGGCCTTCATGCTGCAGTCGGGGTTGTCGGTGGTCAGGCGCGTGCCCTCGTAGCCCTTCATCAGCGGGATCGCGCGCACGCGCCCATCGAGGTGGAAGGTCCACGCGTGGTACGAGCAGACGAAGGCCTTCCCGGTGTTGCCCTTCTGGTTGCCGCAGAGCTCGACGCCCCGGTGCGGGCAGCGGTTGTAGAGCACGCGCACCGACCGGTCCTGGTCGCGGACCATCACCATCGGCTGACGGCCGATCTGCAGGGTCCAGTAGTCGCCGGCATTCGGCACCTGCGACTCGTGGCCGCAGTACACCCAGGTCTTCTCCCAGATGTGCTCCATCTCGAGATCGAAGATCGCGGGGTCGGTGTAGACGCTGCGGTGGACTCGGTCGGGCTCGACGAGTGCGGTCAGGTTCATGGCGTGTCTCCGTGCGGGGCCCGCATCGACGGCTCGGCCGGGCGGGGACGGGTCGATCTTAACGAGCGCACAAGTACCCCGTACATGATCTTGTTTGCCGGTTCCATGACTTTGGGTTATGTATTGCCCCATGCACCCGGATGTCGACCCCCGCCGCATCGCGCAACTCGCCGCGGCCGTGCGCTGCGGCAGCCTGACCGCGGCGGCCGTCGAGCTCGGCCTGACGCAGCCC
>CAIUGQ010000533.1 GCA_903898725.1 uncultured Burkholderiales bacterium
CCCGGACGTTCGAGCGCCTTGAGGAAGCTGCGGCGGTTCGGCAGCCCGGTGACCGGGTCGCACTGCGTGCGTTGCCGCAGCGCCTGCCAGCCCTCGTCGAGCAGGTCGAGCTCGGAGCGCTCGAGCAGCGGACGGTCGCGATCGCTGCAGGGCTTCATCCGCCCGGCCTCGACCTCGCGCGCGACCGCGCCCAGCGTCAGTTCGTGGCGCTCGCTGGCCGAGCGGCTCGCGAACCCGCAGGCGCGAGGCGGCGTGCTCAGCCACACGAGCTGCATCGCGCGCGCCCCCGAACCGTCCTGCAGCCACCACCAGTCGCCGATCCGCAGCCGGCGCATGAACGCGAGGTCGGCCTCGGCGACCGGGAGCACGTGTTCAGGCTCGGGCAGCGGCTCGCCGGGCAGAGGCGCCCCCTGTGCCTCGACCTCGTCGAGCGCCGCGGCCAGTCCGGACAGACACGCATCGACCCGATCGGGCTCGGTGCCGACCGCGCGCAGGATGGGCTCGACCTCGGCGTAGAGCATGCGCCGCGTCTCGGCCGGTGCCGCATCCGGCTGGCCCGACAGCGCGGTGACCAGCCGCAGGAGCGTGGCGAGCGCATGGTCGCCGGCGCCGGACACGGCGCCGCCGCCGCGGATCTCGATGAGCGTCAGGTGCTGCGCCCAGCCGCCGTCGAGCAGCGCCTGCACCACGGCCGGCACGGGCCGGCCCTCGAGTCGCGCGGCGATCGCCGCATCGACGCGGCGCCGCGCGCTGCGCACGCTCTCGCGCGCCTCGAACGCCTGCTGCAGCCGCTCGACCCGATGGCGACGGGCCTCGCGGATCGGCCCGAGCAGCCGCTCGAGCAGGCGGGCATTGCGCTCGAGGAGCGCGGGCTCGCGCGCCGCTTCGGTGGCCACCCGATCGACCATGCGGTTGAGCAGCCGGTCGAGCTTCGGATCCTCGAAGCGGCCGCGGTCGTCGGTGGCGATCGAGCACTGCTCGATCAGGTCGACGAGCCGTCGGCCGGGATGGTCGCGCGACTCCAGGAACGTCGGATCGCGCAGCGCCAGGCGCAGCAGCGGCGCCTCGAGCCGGCGCAGCAGCGCGCGGATGGCGGAGTCGGCATCGGACTCGGAGAGGGCGCGGCCGATCAGTCCGGTCGCCGACTCGAACGTGCGGCGCTGCTCGGGCGCGAGCGGCAGCACCGCCAGCGCGGGCGAGAGCCGCTCGCTGAGCGCCGGGCCTCGCCCGTCGGCGATGGTCCCGCCGCCGGTGACGGACGTGGTCGCGGCCGCCAGCAGCGCATCGAGCAGACCGGGCAGCGCGGCCGGATCGGCCAGCGTGACACCGGCATCGGCGGCGGTGGGCGAGTCGTGCCCCGATCCGCCCCGCGGGTCGCTGCCCGGCTCGGCGGGTCGAACCGGTGCGCCGCCGACGCGCAGTCGGGAGATCAGGTCGAACAGGCTGCGCGTGTCCGTGAGCGCCGCCGCCGACGGCGCGCGGGCGAAGGACGTCGTGCCCGGCACCCGGGCGGCGGCAGGTGCCGACGGCGCGAG
>CAIUGQ010000534.1 GCA_903898725.1 uncultured Burkholderiales bacterium
ATCACGTCGCCGTCCTCGAACTGCGCGATGCGCTGCAGGCCGAGCGCGTCGACGAGCTGGTCGAACTGCGGCTGCATCGCGGGCCAGAACCAGGACGGCCCGAGGTCGAACCGGTCGGTCGCGGCGAGGGTCGGGTCGGCGAAGGCGCCGTCTGCGCCGGCGGTGAGGATGCGGCCGCCGAGCCGGTCGCGGGCCTCGAAGAGCACGACGTCGCGCACGCCCTGCTGCTGGAGGAGCACGGCGGCGAGCAGGCCGGCGAGGCCGCCGCCGACGATGGCGATGCGGAGGGGGGTGCCGCTCGCGCGGGCGCCTGGGGAGAGATCGGGATTCACGAACATGCCCGACGATACCTGGGTCGGGATTCGGCGCAGGTGGTCCGGGCGGTGGCGCCCGCAGGCCGCGGCAGGCGTCGGACCGTGCCGCCGCCTAAGCGGCCACGCTCACTGCACGCTAGCCTCGAAGTGGATCGGCTCGCACCGGTCCGACGTGCCGTCGGCGAAGGCCCGCTGACGCGCCATCGCCACCTGGCAGACGATGCGCACGGTGCGCTGCACGTCGGGCTGGGTCGCGCGCTTCAGGGTCCAGGCGGCCAGGGCCGCCCACCCGACCGGACCGAGCATCACGCCGAGCAGCGCGGCGGCTGCCGAGTCGGTGCCGGTGCCCGCGGTCCCGATCGCGCCCAGCGTCGTGCCCGGCCCGTACGCGGCGAACACGCCGGCCGAGGCGAGCGCCATGCCGGTGCCGACGGCGACGGGTCCGGTCAGTCGGGCGAATCCGGAGGCGGCGGCCGCGCTGTCCGCCGCGAGCCTGCGCTGGTACTGCTTCCAGCTCGCGGCGGTCATGCCTGGTTCGAGGTGCCCGAGCAGCGCGGCCAGGCAGGCCGACTCGAATCCGATGACCTGCGCGCGCAGCAGCCTCGCCTGCTGCGCGTCGGGCGGGGTGTTGCGGGCGGCATGGTCGATTCGGATCAGCTCCACCACGGCAGGATGCCGGACGTGCCTGGCGTCGACGCCCAGGGCGGTTGCCGCGCCACTGACCATCTCGAGCCATCCGACGCCGTGGCCACGCACCCGGTTCATCACCGCGTTGCCGCCCGCGAACAGGATGAGCGCCCGTGCCCGCGCGGGCTCGATCGGTGCCGTGGCGTTCTCCCGATCGGGCAGTGTCCGCGTGATGGCCAGCGCCTCGTCGAGGGAGGCGCTGCGCAGCGCGGAGTCGAGGAAGACGTTGGAATGGTGCGTGTGCATACTGACTCCCGAGTCGCATGCCGAGCATCGGGCAACGCGGCTCACGCCCAAAATCGGCGGCGTCCGTCGGCGTTAATGGCCTGACGGACGGAATCGGTCAGACGTCGCATTTCACGCGAATAACTGGCGCTTCTTGCAGCCCAGAGATACGCGTTGGTCACCCGCGTGGAACTTAGTTACTCGCAGCCTTGGACTAAGGCATCGATTCGGTGCGTAGCGCCGTCCGGGCAACGCGGTGCGCCCGCGGCTCGGAGCGTGTCCGAGGGGGGCACCCGAACGGGCCTGTCCGTCCGGGCCTGCCCTGCTCGTCGGCCTCAGCCCGCCTTCTTCGCCCAGGCGCTGCACCAGCCCTTGCCGGCGACCTGCTTGCCCGCGAAGAGCGGACACCCGCCCCATGCGTCGGTGGGCTTGCCCTGGTACAGCGCGCAGTTGGTGCAGACCTGGCCGGCGGCGTACTTGGGGTACTTCTTGGTGTCGACCTTGGTCGCGTCGGCGAAGTAGCCGAGGGCGATGGCCTG
>CAIUGQ010000535.1 GCA_903898725.1 uncultured Burkholderiales bacterium
CGCCCGCTGCCGTGCCGGTGCCGCCCCCGCCGCCCGGCTCGCCGCCCCCGCCGCCGCCGACCTGGCGTTCCAGCTGACGCGACCCGGCCCGCCGCGCGCGATTCGCGGCGGCGGGCCGCTGCGGTCGATGGTGTAGGCTCGTGCGCGTTTCCAGCCGACCGAGACCGCCATGAACGCCGACCGCTACCCGCTGCCCGCCCTCGAGGCACTGCCCGACGACATCCGCGACCAGCTCGTCGCGGTCCAGCAGAAGGCGGGCTTCGTGCCCAATGTGTTCCTGAAGCTCGCCCGCCGTCCGGCGGAGTTCCGTGCGTTCGTCGGCTATCACGACGCACTGATGCTCAAGGAGGGCGGGCTGACGAAGGGCGAGCGCGAGATGATCGTGGTCGCCACCAGCGGCGCGAACGAGTGCCTGTACTGCGTGGTCGCCCATGGCGCGATCCTGCGCATCTACGAGAAGGCGCCGCTGCTCGCCGACCAGCTCGCCATCAACTGGCGCAAGGCCGACCTCACGCCACGCCAGCACGCGATGATCGGGTTCGCGATGAAGGTCGCGCTCGACTCGCGCGAGGTCGACGACCACGACTTCCGCGAACTGCACGCCCATGGCTTCAGCGACGAGGACGCCTGGGACATCGCCTCGATCGCGGCGTTCTTCGCGATGTCGAACCGGCTAGCGAACACGGTGGGCATGATGCCGAACGCGGAGTTCTACCTGATGGGTCGGGTGCCGCGGGAGAAGAAGGCCTGAGGCGGCGCGCGCCGTCCGTGCCGTGCGCGAAGAGGGCCTGAGGCAGCGCGCGCCGTCTGCATCGCGCGCGACCCTGCTCAGGCGCTGCCGATCCGCTTGAGCAGGCTGGCCATCTCGTCGGCATGCTCCTCCTCGTCGGCGAGCACGTCCTCGAGCAGGCGGCGCGTCGTCGGGTCGTGGGCGCCGACATACTGGATCATCTCGCGGTAGCTCTCGATCGCGATCCGCTCGGCCAGCAGGTTCGCCTCGATCATCGAGCGCAGCCCCTCGCCTTCGACGTACTCCGCGTGGCTGCGTTGCAGCAGGGTGCCCGGCGAGAAGTCGGGCTGCCCGCCGAGCTGGACGATCCGCTCGGCGATCCGGTCGGCATGGGCCAGTTCCTGGTTGGCATGCTGCAGGAACTCGGACTTCACCGACTCGGCATGGATGCCCTCGGCGCAGTGGTAGTGGCGTCGGTATCGCAGCGTGCAGACGATCTCGGTGGCCAGGGCCTCGTTCAGCAGCGTCGCGACCGAGGCGGGGTCGAGGTCGTAGCTCGGCGTCACGGCGCCGGCGGACATCGTGCGGCGGGCCCGTTCGCGGATCGCCGCGATGTCGGAGACGAATCCCGGCGGGCCGGCCGGTACGTGGATGGACTGCGGGGAGGCGGGTTGGCTCGACACGGTGGCGGTCTCCGGTGGGTCGTCTGGTGCACGGACGTCGCAGCAACGTCCGTGCCCGAGCCGCAGCCCGCCTGCCGCTCGATCAGTCCCGTCCGGCGTCCACCGGCGTCGCCGCGCCGGTGCGCTGCGCGACGAAGGTGCCGGTCGCACCGTCGGCCGCGCGCGTCGAGCCCTCGATGCGATCGCCGACGACGCGGCCGTCGTAGCTGCGCAGCACGCCGCGGTCGTCCATCAGGTCGAAGACGATGCGGTCGCCCGACAGCTTCACGGCGCGCATGCGGCCTTCCATCGACGACATCCGCACGGTGCCGGTGACGTTCTGGAAGACCTGCGTGAAGGATGCGTTGGCTTCGCTCGTGCCGCGCGCATCGGTGGTGGCGAGCTTCCAGCCGCCACCGACGGAGGCCGGCACGATCCACAGGTAGCCGGGGCGGCCGTCGACGGTGGTGCTGTCGTCGGGCTCCCACGAACCCATCGTGAACTGGTGGGTGACCAGCCGGGTGCCGGGCTTCATCTTGAGCAGCGTCGGACGCAGCTTCAGGTTCAGTCCGGGCAGCAGGTACATCGTGACGACGGTGGCGGCCGAGTAGTCGAAGGCGAAGATGTCGCCCTGCTCGAACTTCGCCAGGTTGGCGACGCCGGCCTTCTCGGCATTGCGGCGGGCGACGCCGACCATGTCGGGGTTGTACTCGACGCCGAGCGAGCGGCACTTGAAGTCGCGCGCGGCGGCGATCGCGATCTTGCCGTCGCCGGCGCCCAGGTCGACGACGAAGTCGTTCGGCGTGACCTGTGCCATGCGCAGCATGCGGTCGACGAGCGCATCGGGCGTGGGCACCCAGATCACGTCCTTGCCCTGCTGGCCGACCTGCGGCACGAACGAGGTCGATGCCGGGGCCTGCTGGGCACGGGACAGTGCGGGCAGCGCGAGGACCGGCGCGGCGGCGGCCGCACGCAGCAGCGCGCGGCGCGTGACGACGGGCTCGGTCGGGTGCGATGGGGCGGACGACGGGAGGGTGTTCATCGGAGCGGGTCTCTCTCGTGAGGGTGTAGGCTCGGGGGCGGTCAGTATGCCGAGGTTCGAACGTCCCCGGCTATCGGTCGGATTTCCATTCCCGACGCGACCAGACGCCGGGCGAGCACCGCCCCGAGCGCCGTCGCCGGCGTGAGCACGCCACCGGGGAGGGCCTGCGGCAGCGATTCGTCCTGCAGGGCGAGCGCGAGCGCGGCCTCGCAGACGAAGACGGTCGTGGCGCGGTTGCCCGGGTCGCCCCGACCCGCAACGAGTCCGCGCACGACGGTGCCCCGCTCGCCGCGGGCGATCAGTTCGCAGCGGAACGAGCCGCGGTCCATCGAGCGCTCGGACGGTCCTTCGCCGGGGGCCGGCATCAGTCGGCGCGCGAGCGCACGCAGCGACGGCGCGGCGAGTGCCACGCGGGCCATGCCGGCGCCGATCGTCATCGCGCCGCCGGCGGCCGCGGCCACCGGCCCCCGACCGAGCTTGAGCCACTCCTGGTAGGCGAAGCCGCGCCCGTAGGCGGGGTCGCCGCAGGCCGTCAGCAGCGCGACGCTGCGTCGCACGATGCGGGTGTTGACCGGGCCCATGAAGAACGGGCCGATCCAGCCGCCGAAGTCGGCATCGCGCCGAGGCAGGCGGGGGTCGAGGTGCCGCAGCACGTCGGCAGGCACCTGGTCGGACGGCGTCAGCAGGAAGGGATCGTCGAAGGCGTCCTGCTCGTCCGCGTCGAACACGCCGAGCGCCGAGGCGAGGGTGCCGCCGTTGACGCCGCCGCGCAGCGCGAAGCGTGCCTTGACCTCGATGCAGGCCTCGCCATGGTCGCGCCACAGCGCCTGCGCGACCAGGAACGTGCCGAGGTCGGAGGGGACGGAGTCGAAGCCGCAGCAGGGGACGATGCGCGTGCCGTCGGCGGCGGCCCGGGCGTGATGGCGATCGATCAGCCGGCGCACCCAGGGCGTCTCGCCGGTGATGTCGACGTAGTGCGTGCCGTGTGCGACGCAGGCGTCGACGAGCGCGTCGCCGTAGCGCGCGAACGGGCCGGCGGTGCTCAGCACGACACGCGTCCGCGCTGCCAGGGCGGCCAGTGCCGCCGTATCGTCCGCATCGGCGACGATCAGGCCCGCGGTGGCGGCGCCCGCGCCGCAGGCCTCGCGCACGGCCTCGAGCCGGGCCGGCGAGCGGCCGGCCAGCGCCCAGCGCAGCCCGTCCGCGTGCGCGGCGAAGTGGGCCACCGCCTGCCGGCCCACGAAGCCGCTGGCGCCGTAGATCACGACATCGAAGTCGCGTGCGGCGCCGGCGGCGCTTGCGCGGGTGCGACGGGCGGCGCGTGGCGACTTCGCGGCCGAGGCGGCGGCCGAAGACGCGGTTGCAAAGGCGGCGGCAGAGGCGGCTGCAGGGGCGGCTGCAGACGCGGCCGAGGGGGTGGCCTTCATCCGACGCCCCGCGACATCGCGCCGGCCAGTCGTCGCACCAGCCACTTCGGCGTCGCGCGCGAGGCCAGTGTCGCGGCGAGGTTGAGCGGACCGGGCACGCGGATCGTCTCGCCGCGCAGGCAGGCCTCGTAGCCCTCGGCGGCGACCGCCTCGGCGCTGCCCACGAAGGCCTGCGGCAGCTGCCCGAGACGCGCGTGGCTGCGTGCCGCACCGCTCAGCATGTTCGTCGCGGTCACGCCTGGGCAGAGCGCGGTGGCGGTCACGCCGGTGCCGCGCAGCTCCTCGGCGAGCGACTCGGTCATCGACAGCACGAAGGCCTTGGTCGCGGCGTAGGTGGCGAGCGAGGGGATCGGCTGGAACGCCGCGATGGACGCGACGTTCAGGATCCGCCCGTGTCCGCGCTCGACCATGGGCGGCACGAAGTGCGCGAGCATCTGCGTGAGGGCGCCGACGTTCAGGTCGATCATGCGCCGATGGGTCTCGGGCGACATGCCGACGAAGGGGCCGTAGTCGAGCACGCCGGCGTTGTTGACCAGCACATCGATCGGACGTCCGGCGCGCGTCATCGCCGCGGCCAGGCGCGGCACGGCATCGGGCTCGGACAGGTCGGCGCGGACCGCCCGGGCGCGCACGCCGTGCTCGTCCGCGAGCGTCGTGGCGAGTGCCTTGAGCGCATCGATGCTGCGCGCGACCAGCACCAGGTCATGGCCGCCGGCGGCGAAGCGCCGCGCGAGTGCTTCGCCGATGCCCGAGGACGCGCCGGTGATCAGCGCGACGCGC
>CAIUGQ010000536.1 GCA_903898725.1 uncultured Burkholderiales bacterium
GCCAAGGAGGCGGAGGCGGCCGTGCGCAAGCTGCGCTCGGGCAACTTCGACGAGGCGGTCGAGATGGTCAATGCCGCGCTGCCCAAGGCACCGGAGCACACCGGCGTGCTGACCGCCGCCGTCGAGATCTACCTGATGACGATGCGCGTCAAGGGCGTGCGGCCGGACTTGCTCGCGCAGGTCCAGTCCGCGCTCGTCCGACTGCGCGTGCGCGGCACCGCCGACCCCGACCGTCTCAAGCGGATGGACGCGTACCTGGTCAAGCTCGAGGGCGGTGCCGATCCCGAGGTGCAGTCCGTGGCGGACACCTCGGGCGTGTCGTCCTGAGCCGGCCATGCACCCCGGCCTGTCCGCACTCGTTGTCCACGACCTGAAGAACCGGCTCGCGGTCCACGAGCAGCACCTGGCCGAACTGCTGGCTGCGCATCCCGACCTGTCGACCGAGCTGGTGCCCCTGCGTGCCGACACGGCCGCCCTGCATCGACGCCTGGTGGCGTTCCTGACGCTGTACCGCGACGATGCGCATGGCCTGTCGGCGAACGAGCAGGAGGAGGATCCGGCGCGCGTGCTGGCGCAGGCCGCCCGATTCGCCGCGAGCCGCGTGGCCGGTACCGGCGTGAGCATCGAAGTCGATACCGCCGGTGCGCCATCGTCGTGGTACTTCGACGCCTACCTCGTCGGGCTGGCGCTCGAGGCTGCGGTGGACAACGCCGCGCGCTTCGCACGCGGCCGCATCCGTCTGTTCGTCATGGAGCGCGACGAGGGTGACGCGCAGCAGCTGGTGCTCGGCATCGACGACGACGGACCGGGTCTGGATGCCGACGTGTTTGCAGCGTCGCGACCCGATACCGCCCACGATGCCGTGTCCACCGGTCTGGGCACCGAACTCTGCCGCACCGTCGCACGGCTGCACGAGTGCGACGGCCGCCACGGCGAGGTCCGGCTCGGCAGCCGACCCGAGGGTGGCGCCCGCTTCGAGATGCGGCTGCCCTGAGCGCTGTGCCCGCCGCTCAGTAGTGCGGCGGGATCTCGTCGCGCAGGCTGCGGAACGGCGGTGCGTCGTCCCCGGGCTCGGCGCGACGCGCCAGACGACCCACCTCCCGCATCAGCAGGTCGATCTGCTCCTGCTGACGCACGATGACCTCGTTGAGCCGGTCGACGAGATCCTCGGCGAGACTCGCCTTGATCTCGAGCTCCGTCAGACGCTGCTCGATCTGTGGCGCTTGCAGCGGCGTCTCCATCGTCCGGCTCGGCCTTCGGTGTGCGATCAGACGTCGATGTTGCGCGCGCCCAGCGCGTTTTGCTCGATGAACGCCCGCCGCGGCTCGACTTCGTCGCCCATCAGCTTGGTGAATATCTGGTCGGCCGCGATCGCATCCTCGATCTGCACGCGCAGCAGGCGTCGGACCGAGGCGTCCATCGTGGTCTCCCAGAGCTGCACGGCATTCATCTCGCCCAGGCCCTTGTAGCGCTGACGCCCGACGTTGCGCTCGGCATCGGTCAGCAGCCAGCGCATCGCGTCGCGGAAGTCGATCACCGCATGGGCGCGCTGACGGTCGCCATCGCCGCGCCGGATCTCGGCACCTTCGGTGACGAGGCCGCCGACGGTCAGTGCGCAATCCACCAGCGTGCGGTAGTCGGCCGACAGCAGGAAGTGCGCATCGACCGTCGAGACCCGCACGTTGCCATGGTGGTGGCGCTCGATGCGCAGCGTCCAGGACTCGTCCTTGTCGTTGTAGACGGGCACGACGGACGCACCCGCCGCACTGTCCATCCGCTGGGCTTCGCTGCGGTAGCGCGACATCGCGGTCTGCAGGCCGGTGGCGGTACGCGCGGTGGCGGCCTCATCGGACAGGTCGAGCTGGGTACCGTCGAGGATCGCGCGCAGGGCATCGGGATCGATGATCCGCGAGAGCCGGTCGATGACCGCCTCGGCCATGAAGTACTTGCGTGCGAGCTCGCCTAGCGCCTCGCCCGAGATCGCACCGGTCGAATCGATCGCCGAGGCGGTGGCGGCCGCGGCCGTGGAGCCCGCACCGGTGGCCGCTGCGACACGGGCCTCGTACTCGGTCCGGGCGGTGGC
>CAIUGQ010000537.1 GCA_903898725.1 uncultured Burkholderiales bacterium
CGAAGAACGGCACGGGCGCGCACGACGAGGCGATCGCGGCGCTGCTCGCGGCCGGGGTCGCCGTGGGCGACTCCTCGAATCTGGTGCTCGACCCCGACCTCGATGCCTTCTACCTGATGCAGACCTCGGTGATCGAAGGCCCGGGCCTGGTGGATGCCCTGGCACGGTCGCGTGACGCGGGTCTCGTCCTCGCCGCGGCGGCCGCCGATGCGAAGGCGGTGCCGGTGCGGGCGCTGGCCGCCGCGGCCAGCGTGGCGCGCGTCGGCGCCGAACGTCAGAAGACCGGCCTGGGCCGGGCGACCGCGAGCAATGCCGAGCTCGACAAGCCGCTCGGCGCCACGGCGAAGCTGGCCGTCGTCGCGACCGTGCTCGATGGCGTCGATTCGATGGTGACGCAGGGCACCGCGCCGAAGGCCGACGCCTGGTGGACGACCGCGAGCGACGGCCTGCAGGCCTCCTACGCCCTGAACGCCGCGTCGATGACGCTGCTCGACGGGCTGCTGAGCGCGCGCATCGATCGGCTCTCGACGGACCGTCTGGAGAAGCTCGGCTTCACGCTCGCCTGCGTGATCGTGGCCCTCTACCTGCTGATGGCGATGTACACCGTGCTTCAGGGGGGCCTGCGCACGCTGTCCGATCACATCGTTCGGCTGTCCGCCGGCGACTTCAGCGCGCGCCCGTATCCGTGGGGTCAGGACGAGGTCGCGGCGGCGCTCAACAAGCTGCGCGAATCGCTGCAGTCGATGAGCAGCGCGATGCGCGCGGTCTACGAGCGCGCCGAGCAGGTCTCGACCTCCGCCCAGGAGATCTCGAGCGGCAACTCCGACCTCTCGGCTCGCACCGAGCAGAGCGCGGCGTCGATCGAGGCGGTGGCCAACAACATGGATGCGGTGGCGCGCCAGGTCGGCGACAACGTCGATGCGCTCGGCGAGGCGGACACCGCGATGACCGAGCTGCTGCGCGCGGTCCGCGAGAGCGAAGGCACCGTGGGCGGTCTGGTCGACCGCATGACCTCGCTGCACGCCCAGAGCCGGCAGATCGTCGAGATCGTCGGCCTGATCGACGGCATCGCGTTCCAGACCAACATCCTGGCGCTGAACGCCGCGGTCGAGGCCGCCCGTGCCGGCGAGCAGGGCCGCGGGTTCGCGGTCGTCGCAGCCGAAGTGCGCACCCTCGCGCAGCGCAGCGCCGAGGCGGCGCGCGAGATCAAGGGCATCGTGACCCGGTCGACCTCCGACATCGAGGCCGGGTCCTCGCTCGCCTCGCAGGCGGGCCAGCGGGTCGCGGGCACCGTCGGCACCGCCGGCGCGGTCGCGGACATCATGCACCGCGTGCTCGACGGGTCGCGCGAGCAGCGCACGCGCGTCGGCGAGGTGCACTCGATGCTGACCAAGCTCACCACCGACACGCAGAGCAATGCGGCGCTGGTCGAGGAGGTCGCGGCGGCGACCACGTCGCTCGACACCAGCGGTCGCGAGCTGCACGCGCTCGTCGCGCGCTTCAAGCTCGGCGATCAGCCCTGAGGTCCTGAGACCCCGAGGCCGGGCCGGCGGCCCGGCCGCCCGGCGTTCCGAGGCCGGCACGCCGCCGACCGGGGCGGCACCGGTGCGCTGGTAACATCGGCCGCATGACCGAAGATCCCCGCACGACGGGCACCGGAGACGCCGCCCCGCCCCGCCCCGCGGCCAGCCTCGTGCTGCTGCGCGACGCCGGCGGCATCGAGGTCCTGCTGCTCGAGCGCTCCGTGGACGACACGATCCTGGCCGGAGCGCACGTCTTCCCCGGCGGCAAGCTCGACCGCGAGGACGCCGACGACGAGGTGCTCGCCCGCCTCGATGCCGACCCGGCGGCGCTCCATGCCCAGCTCGGCGAACCCGAGCTCGATGCGCGCGAGGCCGCCGCGCTCCACGTCGCAGCGCTGCGCGAGGCCTTCGAGGAGACCGGCGTCCTGATGGCCTGCGGCGTCGATGCGGCGATGGTCGAGCGTGCGCGGGCGCTGCACCGCGAGGGCTACGGCTGGGGCGAGCTGATGGATGCGCTCGACCTGCGGCTCGACGTCGCGCTGATGCGTCCGTGGTCGCGCTGGGTCACGCCCAAGGTGCCGACGATGATGCGCAAGCGCTTCGACACCCGGTTCTTCATCGCACGCCTGCCCGAGGGCCAGGTGCCCGAGCCCGACCCGCGCGAGGCCGTGGCCGCGCGCTGGATGGGGCCGCGCGACGCGCTCCAGCGCTACTGGTCCGGCGAGATCGACATGGCCGCACCGCAGATCATGACGCTGGCCCACCTCGCTCGATTCGCCGACGTCGATGCGGCGATGCGCGATGCGGCGACGCGGCGTCCGCCGGTCATCCGCCCCGAGCCGATCGAGACACCGACCGGCCGCATCATCTGCTATCCGGGCGACCCCTCGCATCCGGTGCCCGAGCGGGCCATGCCCGGGCCGACACGGCTGCTCTTCGAGAAGAACCGCTTCCGCCCCGAGACCGGCTTCGAGGCCTGGTTCGACTGATCCGACGGCGCTGCGCGCGCCGTTCCTCCCGACCCGACAGGATCCCCCCATGACCACCCCCCATCGGATCGCCGTCATCCCCGGCGACGGCATCGGCAAGGAAGTGATGCCCGAAGGCCTGCGCGTGCTCGATGCGGCCGCCCGCAAGTTCGGCATCCCGCTGCAGCTCGACCACTTCGACTTCGCCAGCTGCGACTACTACGCCCGGCACGGCAAGATGATGCCGGACGACTGGAAGGACCGGATCGGCGGGCACGACGCCATCTTCTACGGCGCGGTCGGCTGGCCCGACACGGTGCCCGACCACATCTCGCTGTGGGGGTCGCTGCTGCTGTTTCGCCGCGAGTTCGACCAGTACGTGAACCTGCGCCCGGTGCGTCTGATGCCGGGCATCCCGTGCCCGCTCGCGAACCGCAAGCCGGGCGACATCGACTTCTACGTGGTCCGCGAGAACACCGAGGGCGAGTACAGCTCGCTCGGCGGCCGGGCGTTCCCGGGCACCGACCGCGAGGTGGTGATCCAGGAGTCGATCTTCACCCGGCACGGCACCGACCGCATCATCAAGTACGCGTTCGAGCTCGCCCGCAAGCGCAAGAAGCAGCTGACCTCGGCGACCAAGTCGAACGGCATCTTCATCTCGATGCCCTACTGGGACGAGCGGGTCGAGGCGGTGTCGAAGTCGTACGCGGACGTCGCCGTGAAAAAATTTCATATCGACATCCTGACCGCGCACTTCGTGCGCAACCCGCACTGGTTCGACGTGGTGGTCGCGAGCAACCTGTTCGGCGACATCCTGTCCGACCTCGGCCCGGCGTGCACCGGCACGATCGCGATCGCGCCGAGCGCCAACATCAACCCCGAGCGCACCTTCCCGTCGCTGTTCGAGCCGGTGCACGGCTCGGCGCCGGACATCTACGGCAAAGGCATCGCCAACCCGATCGGCCAGATCTGGTCGGGCGCGATGATGCTCGACCACCTCGGCCATCCGCAGGCGCACGACGCGATCGTGCGTGCCATCGAGACCGTGACCGCCAACGGGCCGCGCACGCCCGACATGGGCGGCACCGCGACGACCACCGACATCGGCCGGGCGATCGCCGACGCCCTCGCCGGTTGAGCCTGGGCGCGCGACCGCCTGTCTGGGGTGTGGGCAGCATCCCCACACGGGGCTCACTTTCTGTCAACCTTCGCAGGCCGGTTTGCGATACAGTCGCGGCCGCTTCCAAACACCCATCCGTCGACCGGACCCCACCCCGGCACCGGATCACAAGGGGACACAGACCCATGCAACCGTCCAAACTCATCGGCGGCATCGCGATCGCCCTGTTCGCGACCGCGGCCGCAGCCCAGCAGTACCCCACCAAGCCGGTCACCATCGTCGTGCCGTTCGCGGCCGGCGGCCCGACCGACACCGTCGCCCGCTCCGTGGGCCAGGCGATGGAGAAGACGCTCGGCACCAACGTGATCGTCGAGAACAAGCCGGGTGCCGGCGGCACGATCGGCGTGGCCGATGTCGCCCGCGCGCCGGCCGACGGCTACCGCATCCTGATCCACCACATCGGCATGGCGACGGCGCCGGCGCTGTACCGCAAGCTGCCGTTCGATCCGCTCAAGGACCTCGACTACGTCGGCCTGATCAACGACGTGCCGATGACGCTGCTGGTGCGCACCACGCTGCCGGTCAACAACGCCAAGGAGCTGACCGCCTACGTCAAGCAGAACAAGGACAAGACGACGCTGGCCAACGCCGGCATCGGCGCGGCCTCGCACCTGTGCGGTCTGCTGTTCCAGCAGGCGATCGAGACCGACCTGACGACGGTGCCGTACAAGGGCACGGCGCCGGCGATCACCGACCTGATCGGCGGCCAGGTCGACATCCTGTGCGACCAGACGACGAACACGACCGAGCAGATCAAGGCGGGCAAGGTCAAGGCGCTCGTGCTGACCGCGCCCAAGCGCCTCGAGTCGCTCAAGGACCTGCCGACGGCGGCCGAGGCCGGCCTGCCGGGCTTCGAGCTGTCGATCTGGCACGGCATGTACGCGCCGAAGAACACGCCCAAGCCGGTGCTCGACAAGCTGGTCGCGGCGCTGCAGGTCGCGCTGAAGGATCCGGCGCTGAACAAGCGCTTCGCCGACCTCGGCGCGACGACGGTCACCGCCGACCGCCAGACGCCCGAGGGGCTCGGCAAGCACCTGAAGGCCGAGATCGACAAGTGGGCGCCGATCATCAAGAAGGCCGGGGTGTACGCGGACTGACCGCGCCCCGTGCATGACCGACGCGGCCGCCGAGTGCGGCCGCGTCGCATTCTGGGCTAGAGTCCGCGCTCATGGACCCCAGACGCCTGCTCGTCGAGAGCTTCGAGGCCGCCGTCGCGGCGGCCGATCCCCTTCGAATCGTCGCGGCGCACCTGCCGGCGCCTCCGGTGCGGGGCCGCACGCTGGTCGTGGGTGCCGGCAAGGCGGCCGCGTCGATGGCGCGCGCGGTCGAGCTGGCCTGGCCGGCGGGCGCACCGCTCGAAGGGCTGGTCGTGACCCGCTACGCGCACGGTCTGCCGACCGACCGGCTGCGTGTCGTCGAGGCCGGCCACCCGGTGCCCGACGAGGCCGGCGAAGGCGCGGCCGCCGAGATCCTCGCGCGCGCAGCAGCCCTCGGCCCGGACGACCTGCTGCTCGCGCTGGTGTCGGGCGGTGGCTCGAGCCTGCTGTCGCTGCCGGTCGAGGGCGTGCCGATGGCCGACCTGAAGGCGGTGACGCGGGCACTGCTCGCCTCGGGTGCGCCGATCCAGGAGATGAACGTCGTGCGAAAGCACCTCTCGCGGATCCAGGGCGGGCGGCTGGCGCAGGCCACGCGTGCCCGCGTGCAGGCGCTGCTGGTGTCGGACGTGGCCGGCGACGACGTGTCGGCGATCGCCTCGGGCCCGTGCGCGCCCGATCCGAGCACGCATGCCGATGCGATCGAGGTGCTCGCCCGCTGGGGCGTGACGCCGCCGGCCAGCGTCGCCGCCCACCTCGGGCGCGGCGCGCGCGGCGAGATCGGCGACACGCCCAAGCCCGGCGACCCGCTGTTCGAGCGCGTGGACAACCGCATCATCGCCACCGCGCACGGCAGCCTCGAGGCCGGTGCCCGCGTGTTCGAGCGGGCAGGCGTGCGGGCCGTGATCCTCGGCGACACGGTGACCGGCGAGGCCCGCGACGTCGCGCAGGTGATGGCCGCGCTGGTCCGCGAGATCCGCGGCTACGGCGGGCCCTTCGCGCCGCCGGTCGCGCTGGTCTCCGGCGGCGAGTGCACGGTGACGCTGCGAGGCACGGGGCGCGGCGGACGCTGTTCGGAGTTCCTGCTCGCGCTGCACAAGGAGCTCGGCGACCTGTCGGGCGTGACGGCGATCGCCGCCGACACCGACGGCATCGACGGGGTCGAGTCGAATGCCGGTGCACTGCTGCTCGGCGACAGCGGCGCGCGCGCAGCGGCGCTCGGACTCGATGCACGGCGCAGCCTCGACGACAACGACGGCTGGGGGTTCTTCTCGCGGCTCGGCGACCTCGTCGTGACCGGCCCGACCCGCACCAACGTCAACGACTACC
Organism: uncultured Burkholderiales bacterium; assembly: GCA_903898725.1. GTDB lineage: Bacteria > Pseudomonadota > Gammaproteobacteria > Burkholderiales > Burkholderiaceae_E > UBA4615. The sequence continues at coordinate 6,095 of CAIUGQ010000537.1, forward strand.
GCGCGATCCTGGTCGCCTGAGCGGTCGCGCGTTGACCGCCCCGATCCATCTGGTCGCCTGCGTCGCCTCGCACGGCTGGGGGCACCTGTCGCAGACCATCCCGATGGTCGCGGCGCTGCGCGCGAGGCTGCCCGCCCTGCGCACGACGGTGCGCACCGCGCTGCCCGCGGTGCTGGTCCGCGAGCGATTCGAGGCCGCCGGACTGCCGGCGCCCGAGGTGTCGCCCGACGCCACCGAGTTCGGCTTCGAGATGCACGATGCGCTCACCGTCGATGACGACGCGAGCCTGGCCCGCTACCGCGCGCTGTTCGCCGGCCGCGACGCACTGCTGACTGGGGAGCGCGCCGCGCTGCGCGCACTGCGTGCCGACGTGGTCCTCGCCAACATCGGCTGGGTGCCGCTCGCGGCGGCGGCCTCGCTCGGGCTGCCGGCGTTCGGCGCCTGCTCGCTGAACTGGGCCGACGTCCTGCAGGCGCGTCATCCGGAGCGCGCCGACGTCGGCGCGATCGCGGACTGGATGCGCGAGGCCTACAGCCGCGCCGACGCGCTCTTCGCGCTGGAGCCCGGCATGCCGTTCAGGGGCTTCGCGAACCGGGTGGTGGTGCCGCCGATCGCCCGTCGCGGCACCGAGCGGCGCGATGCGCTTCGCGTGGCGCTCGGTGTGCCGCCCGAGACCCGGGTGATGCAGGTCGCCTTCGGCGGGATCTCGCTCGCGCTCGACAGCGCATCGTGGCGGCTGCCCGAGGGCTGGATCGCCGTGGTGCTGACCGCCGACGCGGTCGACGGTCCGTCGGCCCGGCGAGGTGACACGCTCGGGTGGCCGTACCACGACCTGCTCGCGTCCTCGGACCTGCTGGTCGCGAAGCCCGGCTACGGCACCTTCGCCGCGGCGGGCTTCGCCGGCCGCGACACGCTGGCCGTGCCGCGCGACGACTGGCCCGAGGCGCCCTACCTGAGCGCCTGGCTGGAACGGCATGCGCGGCTCGAGCCGATCGGGCTCGACGCGGTGCGCGCGGGCCGCTTCGAGGCGGGCATCGCGGCGGTGCAGACCCGCGCCGTCCGCGTGCCGGCCGACGGCGACGGGGCCGCGACGATCGCCGCGACGATCGCGCGGCGCCTGGGCGTGGCGCCGCCGGCGCAGGGCCTCAGTCGGCCTTGAACAGGTGGGCGAACGGGCGACTGACCTCGAAGCGCTCGGGCCGCGAGCGCAGGTGCACGAGCAGCTTGCCGGACAGCGTGCGCGTGGTCCGGGCGATCTCGCGGGTGCGGACCACCGTGCCCCGGTGGATCTGCCAGAACTCGTCGGCGGGGAGCCGGTCGAGCACCTCCTTGAGCGGCATCCGGATCAGCGCCTCGTCGTCTCGGGTCAGCACGCGCAGGTACTTGTCGGCGGCCTCGAAGACGAGGACATCGTCGATCGCGATCAGCCGGACCTCGTCGCGAAGCGACGCACGCAGCCAGCGCAGCGGGGCCGCGGCGCCCGTGCCGGACGCGCCGCCGCCGGCCAGCTCGACCAGCCTGCGCAGCATGTCGACATCGATCGCGGGCGCGGCACCCGGGGCGCCGGCGCCGGCCGCACGTTCTGCGAGCCGCGCGCGCAGGCGCTCGATCGCGCGCGCGAGTCGGGCCGGCTCCAGCGGCTTGAGCAGGTAGTCGACCGCCTCGCGCTCGAAGGCGTCGAGTGCGTGCTCGTCGTAGGCGGTCACGAACACGCACAGCGGCGGATGCGGCGCCGTCGCCGCCTGCTGCGCGACCTGCAGTCCGGTCAGTCCCGGCATCCGGATGTCGAGGAACGCGACATCGGGACGCTCGCGCTCGATCGCGGCGAGGGCGGCGTCGCCGTCGGCGCAGCAGGCCACCACCTGCAGCGCCGGCCAGGCCTGCGCCAGGGCGTCGACCAGCGCATCGCGCAGCAGCGGCTCGTCGTCGGCGACGATGGCGCGGGGGGCGGAGGTCATGCCGGGGCCACCGGAAGCGCCGGCAGCGTCAGCCGGGCGATCGTGCCGCGCGGGGCGTTCTCGCGCAGCGCGAGCCGGGCCTGCGGTCCGTAGATCGCCCGCAGCCGCTCGGCGAGGTTGGCCAGGCCGGTGCCCGAGCCGTCGCGGGGCGCGGGCTCGGCGGGCGTTCCGGGCGCGCCGGTGCCGGGCAGGCCACGGCCGGTGTCGGCGACCTCGACGACCAGCGTGCCGTCGGTCTCGCGGCGCGCCCGCACCTCGATCGTGCCGCCCGCGGACTGCGGCTCGATGCCGTGCTTGACCGCGTTCTCGACCAGCGGCTGCACCAGCATCGGCGCGACGATGGTCGCGCGCAGCGCCTCGGGCACGTCGAAGTGCCACTGCAGGCGGTCGCCGAGCCGACGCTTCATGATGCCGAGCAGCGAGGCGGTCACGTCGAGCTCCTCGCCGAGCGAGGTCGACTCGGCGCGCGAGTGGCTCAGCGTGGCCCGCAGATGCCGCGCGAGGTCGTCGATCAGTGCGCGCGCGGCCGCCGGATCGCGGTCGACGAGCGCCGACACGTTGGCCAGCGTGTTGAACAGGAAATGCGGCTCCACCTGTGCACGCAGCGCCTGGAGCTGCGCCTGCGCGGCGGTGCGCTCGGCGGCGATCGCGCGCCAGCCCTCCGACTCGGCACGGGTGCGCGCATGACGCAGCCGTTCGCGGCTGTAGAAGACGATCGTGCCCACCACCCCGACGGTGAGCGACAGCAGCACGGTGCGCAGCGACATCACGCCGCCGCCCGACGCGGCCGCGGCCGAGGCCGCGTCGTCGAAGAACAGATGCGTCGCGAGCTCGGCGAGCTGGATCCCGCCCAGCGCCCCGCCCACGATCGCGGCGCCGAACAGCGGCACGGCGATCTTCGGGTCGCCCTGGCTGCGCTCGACGCGTGGTGTCACCGCCCAGCACATCGCGGCGATCGACAGGCCGATCAGCTGCGACTGCACATGGGTCGGCCAGAACGGATGGTGTGCCGGACCGTTGACGATGAGCAGCATCGCGATCACCGCGTTCAGGGCGACCGTGGCCAGCAGGATCAGGAGGATGCGTCGGGTCATCGCGGCGGGCAGTCTGCGGACGATTATCGCCTGCACGTCGGTCAGCCGGCCATCGCCACCAGCCAGGCGCCGAGCGTGCGCCCGGGCACGAGGGTGAACAGGCCGGCGATCACCAGGCCGGCGAACGCGCCGACCATCGCGCGGCGATGCGCGGTCACCGCGCCCCGGCGGATCGCGGTGACGGCGCGCCACAGGTTCCACAGCGTGAACGCCGACAGCAGGTGGATCGGCCCGAAGCTGCCGAGCGGCGTGTGGAGCGGGAAGCGCTGCGCTTCGATGAAGAACGAGCCGAGCGCCGTGGCCACCATCGCCCCGACCCAGAACCGTCCGGCCAGCCGGTGGCCGGGCGTGCCCTTGCGGCCGGCGACGACGTAGGTGCCGAGGGCGATCGCGAGCACTGCGGCGATCACGTGGATGGCGATCGCGGGTTCGAGGAGGCGGGCCTGGAGGGGAGTCATGGCGGTGTCGGTCGGAGGTGTCGGATCGGATGGGTGCCATCGTCGGGCCCCCCGTTCCCGGCCGCGAGCGGCGTGCGACGGATCGACGCCGGCACGGCGCGAAGCGCCCGGGGCGGTCGCCGTGGGAGAATCCAGTCCACTCCTTTCGCCCTCACAGCGCGCCCGATGGACACCCTGACGCTCATCCGCCCCGACGACTGGCACCTGCACCTGCGTGACGGCGAGGCGCTGCGGGCCGTGGTCGCCGCCACCGCCCGCCAGTTCGCCCGCGCCATCGTGATGCCGAACCTCAAGCCGCCGGTGACCACGGTCGCGCAGGCGCGGGACTACCGCGAGCGGATCCTGACGGCCCTGCGCGAGACCGCGGGCGACGAGGCGGCCTGCGCCGGCTTCGAGCCGCTGATGACGCTCTACCTGACCGACCGCACGCCGCCGGACGAGCTCCGCCGTGCCCGCGAGTCGGGGTTCGTGCATGCGGTCAAGCTCTATCCGGCCGGCGCGACGACCAACTCCGATGCCGGCGTCACCTCGATGGGTGCCGTGCGCGCGGCGCTCGAGACGATGCAGGCGGTCGGGCTGCCGCTGCTGATCCACGGCGAGGTGACCGACCCCTCGGTCGACGTCTTCGACCGCGAGCGCATCTTCATCGACCAGGTGCTCGAGCCGATGCGCCGCGACTTCCCCGAGCTGCGCGTGGTCTTCGAGCACATCACCACGCGCGAGGCGGCGGAGTACGTCGCCGGGGCCGCCGGCCCGATCGCGGCGACGATCACGCCGCACCACCTGCTCTACGAGCGCAATGCGCTGTTCAGGGGCGGCATGCGGCCGCACTGGTACTGCCTGCCGATCCTCAAGCGCGAGACGCACCGGCGTGCCCTGCTGTCGGCCGCCACCTCGGGCAGCCCGCGCTTCTTCCTGGGCACCGACAGCGCGCCGCATGCGAAGCACCTCAAGGAGCATGCCTGCGGCTGCGCCGGGTGCTACACCGCGCCGCACGCGCTCGAACTCTACGCCGCCGCGTTCGAGTCCGCGGGCGCGCTCGAGCGGCTCGAGGGCTTCGCGAGCCTGCACGGCCCGGACTTCTATCGGCTGCCCCGCAACGCGGCCCGCGTGACCCTGCGCCGCGAATCGTGGACGGTGCCCGAGGCGCTGCCCTACGGCGACGACGCCATCGTGCCGCTGGCGGCCGGCGAGCCCCTCGCCTGGCGGCTCGCCGCGGGCTGATCGCCGCCGCCGCCCGCGTTCCGCCGTTCGCCGTCCGCGTTCCGCGTTCCGCGCCCGTCCTCCGGCCCGCTCCGGCTGCCCCGCCCATGACGCGACCCTGGCTCGCCCCGCATGCGGCACGGCTCGCCGAACTGGCGCAGCTCTGCGCGTCCGCCCGGGTCGAGCGGCTCGATGCCTGGGCCCGGGAGGCCGGGCTGCGCACGGAGTCCGGGCGAGCGCTGCGCTTCGTCGCCGAGGCGGGTGACGGCCCGGTGCAGGCCGCATCGCAGCGCACCGCCTACGAGACACGGATCTCGGAGACCGGCGAGGTCGCGACCCGAATCGATCCGGCCGGGGCCCGGCACGACCTCTACAACGCGCTCGCCTGGCTCGCCTGGCCGCGCTCCAAGGCGCGACTCAACGCACTGCACTCGGCCGTGCTCGCTGCCGAACCGGCCCGCCCGGCCGGGACCGGCAGCGCGCCCCGCGGTCCGCTGCGCGATGCGGCCACGCTGTTCGACGAGAACGCGGCGCTGTGGGTCGGCCTCGACGCGTCGCTGGAGGCGGCGCTGCGCGCCTTCGACTGGCAGGCGCTGTTCGTCGCGGGCCGCGCCCGCGTCGAGCAGGGGGTGCGTGTCCACGCCTTCGGCCACGCGCTGCTCGAGAAGCTCGACGCCCCGTTCAAGGCGATCACCGCCCACGCCTGGCCGCTGCGGCTGGCCGCCGACGCGCCGCTGCCCGCGGTCGACGAGGCGCTGGCCGCGTCGCTCGAGCCCGGTCGCCTCGCGTCGCGCGCATTCTGTCCGCTGCCGGTGATGGGCGTGCCGCACTGGTGCGACGCGAACCGGGACCCCGCGTTCTACAATGACACCGCCGTGTTCCGGCCCGGCCGCCGGCGCGCGCCGCCGCGCTGAGCCGAGCCGAGCCGTCCGATCGCGGCGCATCGCACGCGCCGCCGATCCACCACAGGAGACCTCTTCCCCATGCTGCTGGGCTGCATCGCCGACGATTTCACCGGCGCCTCCGACCTCGCGAACACCCTGACCGCGGGCGGCATGCGCACCGTGCAGGCCATCGGCGTGCCGGATGGCGGCGCCACCCCCGACGCCGACGCGGTGGTGGTCGCGCTGAAGTCGCGCAGCATCGACCCGGCCGATGCGGTCGCGCAGAGCCTCGATGCGCTGCGCTGGCTGCGTGCACAGGGCGCGCGCCAGATCCTGTTCAAGTACTGCTCGACCTTCGACTCGACCCCCGACGGCAACATCGGCCCGGTCGCGCAGGCACTGATCGATGCACTCGAGGCCCCGATCGCGATCGTCTGCCCGGCGTTCCCGACGAACCGGCGCACGATCTACATGGGCCATCTGTTCGTCGGCGACCGCCTGCTGAGCGAGAGCGGCATGCAGCACCATCCGCTCACGCCGATGACCGACCCGGACCTCGCACGCTGGCTGCAGCGGCAGACCGCGCACAAGGTCGGGCTGCTCGCGCATCCGACGGTCGCCCGCGGCGCGCAGGCGACCCGGGAAGCGCTCGCCGCGCTGGCTGCGGAGGGCGTGCGGTTCGCGGTCGCCGATGCGATCGCCGACGCCGACCTGCGCACCCTGGGCGAGGCCTGTGCCGATGCCGCACTGATCACCGGCGGTTCGGGCATCGCGCTCGGGCTGCCCGAGAACTTCCGCAGGGCCGGCCTGCTGCGGCCGCATTCGGGTGCGCTGGCCGCCCTCGGCGGCCCGGCCGTGGTGATCTCGGGCAGCTGCTCGATCGCCACGCGGCGCCAGGTCGAGCGCTACGCGGCCCACGCGCCCGCGCGGCGCGTCGACGTCGACGCGGTGCTCGACGGGCGCGAGACCGCGGCCTCGCTCGCCGACTGGGTGCTGGCCCAGCCGCCGGGTGCGGCGCCCCTCGTCTACAGCTCGGCCGATCCCGATGTCGTGCGCGCCGCGCAGGCGCGGCACGGCGCGCAGCGCGCGTCGTCCGCGATCGAGCACTGCTTCGGCGAGCTGTCGGCGGCGCTGTACGCACGGGGCGTGCGCCGCCAGGTGATCGCCGGCGGCGAGACCTCGGGCGCGGTGGTGCAGGCGCTCGGCGTGCGGCTGCTGGCGATCGGTCCCGAAATCGACCCGGGCGTGCCCGCGCTCGCCGGCACCGACGTGCCGGTCGCGCTCGCGCTCAAGTCCGGCAACTTCGGCGCCGACGACTTCTTCGACAAGGCGCTCGCGGCCGTCCGCTGAGCGCGGCGCGGCCCCGGCCGCGACACCCCACACACGCTACACAGGGAGACGCATCATGGAGATCCTCGTCACCGGCGGCGCCGGGTTCCTCGGCCAGCAGCTGATCGCGCGCGTGCTCGCGAAGGGCGCGCTGCGCCTCGCCGACGCGGGAGGCGGCCGCCACGAGCCGGTCTCGCGCATCGTCTGCTTCGACGTCGGCGAGGGCGCGATCCGCGACCCGCGCGTGAAGAACGTCGCCGGCGACATCTCCGACCCGGCCCAGGTGCGTGCGCTGGTCTCGAAGGACACCGGCGCGGTCGTGCATCTGGCCGCCGTGGTCAGCGGCACCGCCGAGGCCGATTTCGATCTCGGCATGCGCGTGAACCTCGATGGCACGCGCCACCTGCTCGAGGCCTGCCGCGCGCTCGGCACCGCACCGCGGCTGCTGTTCTCCAGCTCGATCGCGGTGTTCGGCGGCGCGCTGCCGGCGGTCGTCACCGATGCCACCACGCCGACGCCCCAGGGCTCGTACGGCATCCAGAAGCTGGTCGGCGAACTGCTGGTCCAGGACTACACGCGCAAGGGGTTCATCGACGGGCGCGCGGTGCGCGTGCCCACCGTCGTCGTGCGGCCGGGCCGTCCGAACGGCGCGGCCTCGGGCTTCGCCTCGGGGATCATCCGCGAGCCGCTGTCGGGCATCGACGCGCCGCTGCCGGTGCCGCCCGAGACCGAGATGTGGGTCGCCTCGCCGCGGACCGTCGTCGGCATGCTGCTGCGTGCCCTGGAGCTCGCGCCGCAGGACTGGGGCTGGCATCGCAGCCTGAACCTGCCGGGGCTCACCGTCTCGATGCACGAGGAACTCGCCGCGCTGCGGGCGGTCGCCGGCGATGCGGTCGCGGCACGGGTCAGGCATGCCCCCGACGAGAACGTGATGCGGCTGGTGCGCACCTGGGCGGCGCGGTTCGACACGGCGCGCGCGACTGCGATGGGCTTCGCCGCCGACGCCGACTTCACGTCGATCGTCCGCGCCTACGTCGAGGACAACCCGCAGGCCGTGCGCGGCGGCACGGCCTGAAGGGGCCGACGGGCTAGCGCAGCGCGGCCGAGGGCGCGAG
>CAIUGQ010000538.1 GCA_903898725.1 uncultured Burkholderiales bacterium
ATCAGCGGGTTCACTGCCGGGCCGGCCGTGTCCTTGTACGGGTCGCCGACGGTGTCGCCGGTGACCGCGGCCTTGTGTGCCTCGCTGCCCTTGCCGCCGTGGTTGCCTTCCTCGATGTACTTCTTGGCGTTGTCCCACGCGCCGCCGCCGGTGCACATCGAGATCGCCACGAACAGGCCGGTCACGATCGTGCCCATCAGCAGGCCGCCGAGCGCCTCGGGTCCGAGGAACACGCCCACCAGGATCGGTACCACCACCGGCAGCAGCGACGGGACGATCATCTCCTTGATCGCGGAGGTGGTCAGCATGTCGACCGCGCGGCTGTAGTCCGGCTTCGCGGTGCCTTCCATGATCCCCTTGATCTCGCGGAACTGGCGGCGCACCTCGACCACCACCGAGCCCGCGGCACGGCCCACCGCCTCCATCGCCATCGCGCCGAACAGGTAGGGCACCAGGCCACCGATGAACAGGCCGACGATGACCATGTGGTTCGACAGGTCGAAGTTCACCGCCTTGCCGGCCGACTCGAGCGCGTGCGTGTAGTCGGCGAAGAGCACCAGTGCGGCCAGCGCGGCCGATCCGATCGCGTAGCCCTTGGTCACCGCCTTGGTCGTGTTGCCGACCGCATCGAGCGGGTCCGTGATGTCACGGACCGATTCCGGCATGCCCGCCATCTCGGCGATGCCGCCGGCGTTGTCGGTGATCGGGCCGTAGGCATCGAGCGCGACGATGATGCCCGCCATCGAGAGCATCGAGGTCGCCGCGATCGCGATGCCGTACAGGCCCGCGAGGTTGAAGGACACCATGATCGCCGCGCAGACCATCAGCACCGGCCAGGCGGTCGACTTCATCGAGACCGCGAGGCCCGCGATGATGTTGGTGCCGTGCCCGGTCTCGGACGCGGCCGCGACATAGCGCACCGGCTTGTACTCGGTGCCGGTGTAGTACTCGGTGATCCAGACCAGGAGGCCGGTGAGCACCAGACCCACCACCGCCGCCCCGTAGATCTTCATCACCGCGCCCGTGCCGCCCAGCGCGTTGTCCGGGATCAGCCATGCGGTGATCGGGTAGAAGGCGACGAGTCCCATGACGCCCGCGACGATCAGGCCGCGGTACAGCGCGCTCATGATCTTCTTGCCGGGCGTCGCCTTCACGAAGGCACAGCCGACGATCGACGCGATGATCGCGAAGCCGCCGAGCGCCAGCGGGTAGGTGGCCGCGGCCAGTGGTGCATTGGTCAGCATCAGGGCGCCGAGCAGCATCGTGGCGATCAGCGTCACCGCGTAGGTCTCGAACAGGTCGGCCGCCATGCCCGCGCAGTCGCCGACGTTGTCGCCCACGTTGTCCGCGATCACCGCCGGATTGCGCGGGTCGTCCTCGGGGATGCCGGCTTCGACCTTGCCGACCAGGTCGGCGCCGACGTCGGCGCCCTTGGTGAAGATGCCGCCGCCCAGCCGCGCGAAGATCGAGATCAGCGACGAGCCGAAGGCCAGGCCGATCAGCGGCTTGATGACGTCGTGCAGCTTTTCGGGCGTGGCGTTGAGGCCGCCCAGCCAGACAAAGAATCCGGCAACGCCGAGCAGGCCCAGGCCCACCACCAGCATGCCGGTGATCGCACCGCCGCGGAACGCGACCGTCAGCGCCTCGTTCAGGCCGCGCGTGGCCGCCTG
>CAIUGQ010000539.1 GCA_903898725.1 uncultured Burkholderiales bacterium
CCGGACATGCCGGAAGCCGCGTTCGCCGACATGTGGGCGACGATCCAGGCCGGCGAGCCGTGGACGGCGCTGGTGAAGAACCGCTGCAAGAACGGCGACTTCTACTGGGTCCGTGCGAACGCGACGCCGATGCTCGAGCAGGGCTCGACCGTCGGATACATGTCGGTGCGCACCTGTCCGGAGCGCCAGGAGATCGAGGCGGCCGAGGCGCTGTATCGCGACATGCGCGAGGGCCGGGCGCGGGTCATGCTGTCGGGTGGCCGGCTGCTGCGGACCGGTCTGGCGGGACGGCTGCAGCGGCTCACCGCGCTGCCCCTCGCGGCGCGCTTCGCGATCGCCACCGGTGTCCCCGCGCTGGCGGGCGCGGCGGGCATCCTCGCCGCCGCCGGCCCCTCGGGCATCGCCTTCGCGGCGATCGGCGCGGCCGCGGCCGCATCGCTCGCCGGCGTCGTCTGGCTGCAGGCATCGGTCACCCGCCCGCTCGCCGCGGCCTCCGCCGCCGCGCGCTCGATCGCCGGCGGACAGATGGGCACGTCGCTGCAGAGCGCGCGCGCCGACCAGGTCGGTGCGCTGATCCGCGACGTCAACCAGGTCGGCGTCAACATCCTCGCGCTGGTGGCCGACGTGCGTTCGCAGGTCGGCAGCATGGAGCGCGCCACGCAGGAGATCGCCCAGGGCAACCTCGACCTCAGTGCGCGCACCGAGCAGTCGGCCTCGGCGCTGCAGGAGACGGCCGCCAGCATGGAGGAGATCGCGGGCACGGTCCGCAACACCTCGGACGCCGCGCAGAACGCCAACCGGCTCGCGGGCGATGCGCTGGGCGTCGCGCGGGACGGCGACGCGGCGATCCGCAGCATGTCGACGGTGATGGACGAGATCACCGAGAGCTCGCGCCGGATCGGCGACATCACCTCGATGATCGACTCGATCGCGTTCCAGACGAACATCCTCGCGCTCAACGCGGCGGTCGAGGCGGCCCGCGCGGGCGAACAGGGTCGCGGCTTCGCGGTCGTGGCCACCGAGGTGCGGGCGCTCGCCCAGCGCAGCGCGGAGGCCGCCAAGGAGATCAAGCGCCTGACCGGCGAGGCGGCGACCAAGGTCGACCAGGGCGCGACCGGCGTGCGGCAGGCGACCGAGACGATCAGCGGGATCGCCGCTTCGGTCCAGGACGTCAGCAGCCTGATCGACGAGATCGCCGCCGGCACCAACGAGCAGGCCCGCGGCATCGACCAGATCAACATCGCGGTGGCCGATCTCGATCGCTCGACCACGCAGAACGCGGCGCTCGTCGAACAGGCCGCCGGCACCGCGGGTCAGCTCAAGGAACAGGCCCAGCGGCTGTCGCAGGCCATCGCGGTGTTCCGGGTCTGACCCGGCCCGCGACGCGGGGCGGCGCGCGGGGACACCCGCCCCGCCCGCGCGCTCAGCCGCCCGACCAGTCGACCACGCCGGTCCAGGCGGTCAGCAGCACCACCAGGCCGAAGGCGATCCGGTACCACGCGAAGGGCACGAAGTCGTGCCGCGACACGTATCGGATCAGCCAGTGCACGCAGGCGAGCGCGCTGAAGAACGACACCACCAGGCCGACCGCGAACAGCGGCACGTCGGCCATCGACAGCAGGTCCCGGTACTTGAAGGTCTGGTAGGCGCCGGCGCCGATCAGCGTCGGGATCGCGAGGAAGAACGAGAACTCGGTGGCCGCGCGGCGCGACAGCCCGAAGAGCATGCCGCCGATGATCGTCGCGCCCGAGCGCGAGGTGCCGGGGATCAGCGCGAAGGCCTGCGCGCAGCCGAGCTTGATCGCGTCGGTGACGCTGAGCGCATCGACGTCGTCGACGCGGGGCGGACGCGCCAGTCGCTTCTCGCGCGCCTCGACCCACAGGATGACGATGCCGCCGACGATGAAGGCCAGCGCGACCGGCACCGGCTCGAACAGCACGGCCTTGATGTACTTGCCGAACAGCACGCCGAGCACGGCGGCCGGCAGGAACGCGATCACGACGTTGGTGGCGAAGCGGCGCGCCACCGGATCGGAGCCGAGCCCGCCGACGACCCGACCGATCCGGGCGCGGTAGTACCAGATGACCGCGGCCATCGCGCCGGTCTGGATCGCGACGTCGAAGACCTTGGCCTTGTCGTCGTGCCAGCCGAGCAGGCTGCCGGCCAGGATCAGATGGCCGGTGCTCGAGATCGGCAGGAACTCGGTCAGGCCCTCGACGAGGCCGAGGATCGCCGCCTTCACCAGCAGCGGCAGCGCGATCAGGAGGTCCATGGCGGCAGGGGCGGTCGTGCCGTGGGCACGCCGTGAAGGGCGAAAGCCGCGATCTTAACGGCTGGGTGCGGGCCAGACCGTGTGGAAGTGGTGCACCGGGCCATGTCCGTGACCGACGGACAACTCCCCCGACCGGCGGATCGCCTCGGTCAGCCAGCGCTTGGCGTCGGTGACCGCCTCGGGCACCGAGCCGCTGCGCGGCAGCAGCGCCGCGATCGCGGCCGACAGCGAGCAGCCGGTGCCATGGGTGTTCTTCGTCTCGATCCGGGGCGCGGGCAGCTCGATCATCCGGTCCCCGTCGTGCAGCAGGTCGACCGCGTCGCCATCGAGGTGCCCGCCCTTGAGCATCACCCAGGCATGCTTCGAGTCGGGCAGGAGCCGGCGCAGCCGCTCGGCGGCCCGGTACATCTCGCGCAGCGTGTCGGGCGCGCGCTCGCGCAGCAGCACGCCGGCCTCGGGCAGGTTCGGCGTGAGCACGGTGGCCAGCGGCAGGATGGCCTCGATCAGCATCGCGGTCGCGTCCTTCGAGAGCAGCGCGTCGCCGCTCTTGGCGACCATCACCGGGTCGACGACCACGTGCGCCGGCGCGCCGGCGGCCACCGGTCTCGCCAGCCCCTCGGCCACTGCCTGCGCGATCGCGGCGGTGCCCAGCATGCCGATCTTGCAGGTGTCGATCCGCACGTCGGCGAACAGCGTGTCGAGCTGCAGCCGCACGAACTCGGGCGGCACGCCGTGGATGCCGGTGACGGCCTGGGTGTTCTGCGCGGTCAGGGCCGCGACCACGCCGCAGGCATAGGCGCCGAGCGCGGAGAAGGCCTTCAGGTCGGCATAGATGCCGGCGCCGCCCGAGGGGTCGATGCCGGCGACGCTCAGCGCGTTCGGGATGGAGGCGGTGCTGGAGGTGCTCATGTCATTCGTAGCGCAGCGCGTCGATCGGCTCGAGCCGGGACGCCTTGCGCGCGGGGTAGTAGCCGAAGAAGATGCCGATCAGCGCGGCGAAGCCGAAGGCCATGACGATGGCCGCCGTGTCGATCTCGATTCGCCAGCCTGCCGACTGGCCGACGAGCTGCGCGGCGGCGACGCCGAGCGCCACGCCGATCGCGCCGCCGATCGAGGCGAGCGTGACCGCCTCAACCAGGAACTGCGACAGGATGTCGTTGCCGCGTGCGCCGACCGCCATGCGCAGCCCGATCTCGCGGGTGCGCTCGGTGACCGACACCAGCATGATGTTCATGATCCCGATGCCGCCGACCAGCAGGCTCACGCCCGCGATCGCGGCGAGCAGCGCGGTCATCGCGCGGCTGGCCGCCTCCTGCGCCTGCATCACCTCGGTCAGGTTGCGGATCGTGAAGTCGTCGTCCTGCCCGGGCTGCAGCCGGTGGCGCTGGCGCAGCAGCGCGCGGATGCCGTCTTCGGCCTGCTTCATGTCCTCGCTCGGGCCGACCTTGATCCAGATCGAGTTCACGCGGCGCAGCTTGCCCTGCACGATGCCGAACAGGCGCGTGCGCGCGGTCGACAGCGGGACGAACACCGCGTCGTCCTGGTCCTGGCCGACGGCGCTCTGACCCTTGCGCTCGGCGATGCCGATGACCGTCAGCGGCACGCGGCGCAGGCGCACCGTGCGGTCGATCATGTCCTCGAAGGGCGTGTCCTCGCCGAAGAGCTGGCGCGCGACGGTCTGGCCGATGATGATCACCTTGCCGGCGCTGGCGGTCTCGTTGGGCTCGAAGAGCCGGCCGGCGACCAGCCCCCACTCGCGCACGTCGAAGAAGTCGTTGTTGACGCCGAACACCGCGGCGAACCAGTTCTGGTTGCCGTACACCACCTGGCCCGAGGCGCGGTGCGTCGGTGCCGCGTAGAGCACCTCGGGCACCTCGATCGGGATCGCGCGGGCATCGTCCTCGGTCAGGGTCTGCACGCCGCCGACGCCGCTGCGCACGCCGCCGGTGTTGGTCGACGAGGGCCACAGCACCATCACGTTCGAGCCGAGGCTGCGGACCTGCTCCTCGACGCGGGTCTGCGCGCCCTTGCCCACGCCGATCATCGCGATCACGGCGCCCACGCCGATGATGATGCCGAGCATGGTCAGCGCCGAGCGCAGCGAGTTGGTGCGCAGCGCACGCAGCGCGATCCGGAAGGTGGACAGCAGATCCATCGCGCGGCGCCTTCAGTCCGTGGGCTCGGCCATGGCGTCGAGCGCCGCTGCCGCGTCCTCGGGCGAATGCCGCGCATCGCGCACGACGCGTCCGTCGCGGAACGAGATGATCCGCGAGGCGAAGGCGGCGACGTCGGCCTCGTGGGTGACGACGACGATGGTGATGCCCTCGCGGTTGAGCGCCTGCAGCAGTGCCATCACCTCGACGCTGGTGCGCGAGTCGAGCGCGCCGGTCGGCTCGTCGGCGAGGATCAGCGACGGGTCGTTGACCAGCGCGCGTGCGATCGCCACGCGCTGCTGCTGGCCGCCGGAGAGCTGCGCGGGATGGTGGTCGATGCGTTCGGCCAGACCGACCTGCCCGAGCCGGCGCAGCGCGCGCGCGCGGCGCTCGGCGCGCGGCACGCCGGCATAGAGCAGCGGCAGCTCGACGTTGTCGAGCGCGGTGGTGCGCGGCAGCAGGTTGAACTGCTGGACCACGAAGCCGATGCGCCGGTTGCGGATCGCGGCGAGCTGGTCGCGGTCCATCCGGTCGACCGGCTCGCCGGCCAGCCGGTAGTGACCCGCGCTCGGCCGGTCGAGGCAGCCGATCAGGTTCATGAACGTCGACTTGCCCGAGCCGCTCGGCCCCATGACCGCGACGAACTCGCCGGGCATCACCGACAGCGTGAGTTCGCGCAGCGCGTGCACCGTGCCGCCGCCCACCTCGTAGCGCTTGGCCAGCGCGTCGCAGCGGATCAGCGGCTCGCCGGCGGCGACGGTGCTCATGGGGCGGACCTCATGGAGCGAACTTCATCGGGCCGGACCCGGACTCAGAGCCGGGGGCCGGCCGGCCGCGCGGGGCCGGACGGACCGGGCGTGCTCGGGCCGCCGACCACGCCGACATAGACCGGATCGCCGGCCTCGAGCTTGCCGCCACTGGTGACCGCGATGACCTCGGTGAACGCGCCATCGGACAGGCCCAGCCGCAGCTCCAGCGGCACCGGCTTGCCGTCGGGGCCCGGGATGAACACCCGGCCGCGCGCGACGCTGCGGCCGGCGAGCTCCACCAGGATCTCGGCGTACTTCTTCTTCTGGGCGGGATCGAGGATCTCGCCGATCTGCGCGCGCATGTCGGCGCGCAGCCGCTCGGACAGCTTCCCGCGCTCGCCCTCGGGTGCGTCGCGCAGCGCCATGAAGCGCTCGCGCATGCCGCCGAAGATGCCGTCGAGCTGCGCGCGCTGCGCATCGGTGAGCGCGAGGTCGCGCTCGAGTCGCTGGCGGAAGGCCGCCATCTGGCCACCGGGTCCGCCGCCGGCTGCGGGGCGCGGCTCGGCGGCCTTCGCATCGGCCGCCTGGCCCGGCGCGGTCTTCGGATCGCCCGCCTTCGGATCGCCCGCCTCCGGATCGCCGGGCCGGCCGTCCGCGCCCTTCGGCGCCGGCGTCGCCGGCGTCGCCGACGCCGCAGCCG
>CAIUGQ010000540.1 GCA_903898725.1 uncultured Burkholderiales bacterium
GGGGCTTCGCGCCGATGCCGATCGCCGAGTTCGTGCGCGACTACCGGCGCGAGAAGCGCCTGACGCCGCTCTATCCGCCGACCGATTGAGCCGACCTCGGCCCACGGACCGGGCGGCGCGCGTAACAGCGGCGCTGCCCGCACGACTGACCTGCATCGCCCCTCCTGCCGAGTCCCTGCCATGATCCCTTCGTCCTCCCGCCGTGTGCTCCTCGCGAGCGGCCTGCTCGCCCTCGTGGCGCCACGACTGGCGCGTGCCGCCGAGCCCTCGGTCAACACGCTCAAGAACAGCTTCTTCGGCGGTCGCACCGACACCGCCATCAACGGCTACGACACCGTCGCGTACTTCAATGGCGGCCGCCCGGTGAAGGGCGACGAGCGCTTCGTCCACGAATGGATGGGCGCGAAGTGGCAGTTCTCGTCGCAGGCCAACCTCGATCTGTTCAAGGCGAACCCCGAGCGCTGGGCGCCCCAGTACGGCGGCTACTGCGCGTACGGAGTCGCCCAGGGCAAGCTCGTGAAGGTCGAGCCCGAGCAGTTCACGGTCCGCGACGGCAGGCTCTACCTGAACTACGACGCCGACGTGCAGGCGACCTGGCTCAAGGACCCCGCGGGCTATGTCCGCACCGCGGACGGCAAGTTCCGCTCGCTGCTGGGCAAGTGACCCGGCTCACCACGAGGACCCGCATCATGGACTGGCTCAGGAAGCACGGGCACTGGCTGCTGACCGCCTACGTCGCCTTCGTCTTCGTGCAATCGCTCTTCTTCAAGTTCACCGGCTCGCCCGAGACCGTCTACATCTTTCAGGGCAAGCTCGATCCCTGGGCCGCGTCGTTGGGCTTTGCCGGCGTGTTCGCGCCCGGGGGGGTCTTCTCGGCCAAGGTGATCGGCGCCTTCGAGCTCGTCGCCTCGCTGCTGCTCGTCGGCGGCGCCGCGCTGTCGGGCCGGGGCCTGCAGACGCTCGGTGCGGCGCTGGGCCTGGGGATCATCAGCGGCGCGATCTTCTTCCACCTGTTCACGCCGCTGGGCATTGCGGTGGTGAACACCGACGGCAGCAGCGACGGCGGCGAGCTGTTCGCGCTCGCCTGCGGCGTGTGGGTCGCCTGCGCGCTGCTGCTCTGGATCCGTCGAGAGGTGTGGATGGGCTGGCTAGCGCGGCGTTGAGCATCGCGCCGCCACCGTAGAATCGACCGCGACGGGCGCGACCGCGCCCCCACCGAGAGCCCGGAGGCGCCTTGAGCATCGACGTCCACACCGAAGGCGGCATCGCGACCATCGCGTTCGCCCGCCCCGACAAGAAGAACGCCATCACCGCGGCGATGTACGCGGCGATGGCCGACGGTCTCGCTGCGGCGGCGGCCGATCCGGCGGTGCGCGCCGTGCTGATCACCGGCAGCGCCGAGTGCTTCACCGCCGGCAACGACCTGCAGGATTTCCTGGCCAACCCGCCCTCGGGCGACGACAGCCCGGTCTGGCGCTTCCTGCGCGGACTGTCCGGCTTCGCCAAGCCGGTGGTCGCCGCGCCCTGCGGCGTGGCGGTCGGCGTGGGCACCACGCTGCTGCTGCACTGCGACCTGGTCTACGCCGGCGACAACGCGCGGTTCTCGGTGCCGTTCGCCGCGCTCGGGCTGTGCCCGGAGGCCGCCTCGAGCCTGCTGATGCCCGCGATCGCCGGCTGGCAGCGCGCTGCCGAGAAGCTGCTGCTGGGCGAGTCCTTCGGCGCCGAGGAGGCCCGCGAGATGGGCATCGTCAACCGCGTGCTGCCGGCCGCCGAGGCGATCGGCTTCGCGCGGGCGCAGGCCGCCAAGCTGGCGGCGCTGCCGCCGGCGTCGCTGCGCGAGACCAAGCGCCTGATGAAGGGCGCGATGGCCGACGCGATCCCGGCGCGCATGGCCGAGGAGGGCGTGGTGTTCGGCCGCATGCTGCGCGCCCCCGAGGCCCGCGAGGCGTTCACCGCCTTCTTCGAGAAGCGCCGTCCGGACTTCTCGCGCTTCGACTGAGAAGGCGATGCGGGGCGTGCTCGGCCTGGCCGCGGCACTGCCGCTCGCGCCGCTGCTGCTGTGGCAGGGGCGGCGCGTCCGGCGCGACACGCCGAAGCTGCCGGAGGCCGAGGGCGCGCGCGAGGGCCGGGTCGGTGCCGACCGCATCGGCCGGCCGCTGCGGCTGCTGATCGTCGGCGACTCCTCGGCCGCGGGCGTCGGCGCGACGCTGCAGTCCGACGCGCTGTCGGGCCGGCTCACCGTCCTGCTCGGCGCCTCGCTCCTGCGGCCGCTCGACTGGCGGCTGGTGGCGCGCTCCGGCATCACGACGCGCGAGGCGCTCGGGCTGCTCGACGAGACCCCGGCCGATCCGTTCGACGTGGCGGTGGTCGCGCTCGGCGTCAACGACGTCACCGCGCTGCGCCTCGTGCCCCGCTGGCTCGACGACGTCGAGCGGCTGCACGCCCGACTGCATGCGCGCCATCGCGTGCGCCGCGTGCTGTGGTCGGGCCTGCCGCCGATGCACCGCTTCCCGGCGCTGCCGCAGCCCCTGCGCGGCGTGATGGGGCTGCATGCGCGCGCGCTCGACGCGGCGCTCGGCCGCTGGTGCGCCGCGCGGCCGGGCGGTCTGCGCCCGCTCGCCACCCACGTGCCCATGCCCTTGCTGACCGATGCCTCGCTGGTCGCCACCGATGGCTTCCATCCCGGCCCGGGCGCCTACCGGGTCTGGGCCGACACGCTCGCGCCCCACGTGCTGGGACGGCACCGCTGAGCCGACGCAGGCGGGTCCGGCGCTTGCCTTCCTCCCGTGACGCGGGAACGTTCCCGCACACCGGAGCGCGACATGAACCGAGACAAGGTGGTGGGTACGGCCAAGGACCTGGCGGGAAAGATCCAGCGCAGGGCGGGGCAGGCCCTGGACGACCCGGCGATGGCCGCGAAGGGCGCGGCCAGGCAGGTCGAGGGAAAGGCGCTGAAGGTCGTCGGGGCCGTCAAGGACGCGGTCAAGCGTGACCGCGACGAGGTCAAGCCGGCCGACGGCACCGGCGGCACCGGCCATACCGGCCACTATGGCGCCCCCTGATCGGGTCGCGGCCTCCTGACCGGCCGGCGTGCGGCGTGCCGGGATCCGCTTCGTCGCGGACGCGCGGTCCGGCGAATCATGCGAGCATCCTGGCATGGACACCTTCGTTCTCGAATCCCGCGAGGGTGGCGTCGCCACCCTGACCCTCAACGATCCCGACCGCCGCAACGCGCTGTCGAACCAGGCCCAGTGGGACGCGGTCGTCGCCGCCGTCCAGCGGGTCGGGCGCGAC
>CAIUGQ010000541.1 GCA_903898725.1 uncultured Burkholderiales bacterium
CCGGCAGGTCGCGATAGACACCGCCCGGCCGGTAGTACGCCGCGTGCATCCGCGCGCCCGACACCGCCTCGTAGCAGTCCATCAGGTCTTCGCGCTCGCGGAACGCGTACAGGAAGACCGTCATCGCACCGACGTCGAGCGCGTGCGCGCCGAGCCACATCAGGTGGTTCAGGATCCGCGTGATCTCGTCGAACATCACCCGGATGTACTGGGCCCGCTCCGGCACCGGCACACCGAGCAGCTTCTCGATCGCCATCACGTAGGCGTGCTCGTTGCACATCATCGACACGTAGTCGAGGCGATCCATGTACGGCACGTTCTGCAGGAACGTGCGCGTCTCGGCGAGCTTCTCGGTCGCGCGGTGCAGCAGCCCGATGTGCGGGTCGGCGCGCTGCACGACCTCGCCGTCGAGCTCGAGCACCAGCCGCAGCACGCCGTGTGCGGCGGGATGCTGCGGTCCGAAGTTCAGCGTGTAGTTCTTGATCTCTGCCATGGTCCTGCTCTTGCGGTACGCCCGCCTCAGCGGCCGACCCCGTAGCCTTCCTCGCGGATCACGCGCGGGACGACCTCACGCGGCTCGATGGTCACCGGCTGGTAGATGACCCGCCGCTGCTCCGGGTCGTAGCGCATCTCGACATACCCCGAGACCGGGAAGTCCTTGCGGAACGGATGCCCGACGAAGCCGTAGTCGGTCAGGATCCTGCGCAGGTCGGCGTGGCCGTCGAAGATGATCCCGTAGAGATCGAAGGCCTCGCGCTCGAACCAGCCGACCGCGGGCCAGACACCGGTGAGCGACGCGACGACAGGCAGATCGTCATCGGGGCAGAAGGTCCGCACCCGCAGGCGGTGGTTGAGCTCGACCGACAGCAGATGCACGACGACCGCGAATCGTGCGCCGTCGTGCGCGCCGTGCCCGTAGTCGAGGAAGTCCATCCCGCACAGGTCGATGGCGGTGTCGAAGCGCAGCGCGGCGTGATCACGCAGCAGCGTGGCGACTTCGAGGTGGTCGGCGGCACGCACGACCAGCGTCAGCTCGCCGAGCCGCTCGGTCAGCGCGACGACACGCTCGCCGAGCACGTCGGCGACGGCGGCCTTCAGGGTATCCAGGGAGCTCATCGAGGGGTCCTCAGCGCGCGATCGTGCTCGTGCGGCGGATCTTGTTCTGCAGCTGCAGGATCCCGTAGAGGAGCGCCTCCGCAGTCGGCGGACAGCCGGGCACGTAGATGTCGACCGGCACGATGCGATCGCAGCCCCGCACCACCGAGTACGAGTAGTGGTAGTACCCACCACCGTTGGCGCACGAGCCCATCGAGATGACCCAGCGCGGCTCCGGCATCTGGTCGTAGACCTTGCGGAGTGCCGGCGCCATCTTGTTGCACAGGGTGCCGGCCACGATCATGACGTCCGACTGCCGGGGACTGGGCCGGAACATGATGCCGAACCGGTCGAGGTCGTAGCGCGACGCCCCGGCATGCATCATTTCCACCGCGCAGCACGCGAGACCGAAGGTCATCGGCCACATGGAGCCGGTGCGCGTCCAGTTGATCAGCTTGTCGAGGCTCGTTGTGACGAAGCCTTCGTTGAGGATGCCTTCGATGCTCATGCGTGCTCACCCGTGCTGCTGGTGGAGGCCACCCGCGTCAGCGCGCGCGCCGGCAGGCGCGCGACCGTCGTCCACAGAAATCGACCCGCCCGGAACGCGCTCCAGCCCGGCGGAGTGACCACCGGCGGCCGGGCGCGTTTCTCGGTTATTCCGCCCTGATTGCCACGACGCCCACTACTCCCAGTCCAGCGCGCCCTTCATCCACTCGTAGACGAACCCCACGACGAGGATCGTCAGGAAAATCATCATCGACATGAACCCGAAGAAGCCGATCGCATCGAGCGACACGGCCCAGGGGAACAGGAAGGCGATCTCCAGATCGAACAGGATGAACAGGATCGCCACGAGGTAGTAGCGAACATCGAACTTCATGCGAGCGTCTTCGAAGGCCTCGAAGCCGCATTCGTAGGGGGAGAGTTTTTCCGGATCGGGGCGGGAAGGCCCCAGGAGCTTGCCCAGGACCATCGGTGCGAGACCGACGCCCGCGCCCACCAGGATGAAGAGCAGGACGGGCAGGTAACTCTCTAGGTTCACGAGGATTCCCTGATGGGGGTCCGCTCCCGATGCGCGTGGGCGGACCCTGGATTTGGTGCCGACGGCGAGACTCGAACTCGCACAGCTTTCGCCACTACCCCCTCAAGATAGCGTGTCTACCAATTTCACCACGTCGGCTCAGCCTCTGATTCTACCGCTTTTTCTACTTCGGGATGTCGCCCGGAACACCACTTTTTTGCGTCGCGTCATTGCCGGCCGGAGCGGCCGGGGCCGCACCCGGCACAGCACCGGCCGCCGGAGCGCCCGGCGCGCCGGCGGGCGCGGTGACCGCATCCATCACGCTGCCAGGCCCGCGGCTCCCGGAGCCCGAATTGGCCACGAAGGCCAGCGCGAGCGTGCTCGCGAAGAACACCGTCGCCAGCACGGCAGTCATGCGGCTCAGGAAGTTCGCCGAACCGGTCGCGCCGAAGAGGCTGCCGGACGAGCCCGAACCGAAGGCGGCACCCATGTCGGCGCCCTTGCCGTGCTGCAGCAGCACGAGCACGATCACTCCGATCGCGCTCAGAACCTGGACCACCACAGCGATCGTTGCGAGGATCTGCATCCGTAGAACCCTATCGTGAAGGGGGCGCCGGCAGGATGCCGCGCCGTCCCGTTCTTCTCGTTCCGCGCTTGTTGTTCCGCGCTTGTTGTTCCGCGCTTCAGGCCCGAC
>CAIUGQ010000542.1 GCA_903898725.1 uncultured Burkholderiales bacterium
AGGCCATGCCTCGCAGGCCGCCACCGACGACATCCTGCACCGGGTGCGGCTGGACCATCTGGCCGGCGAGCTGGTGGGCAACCTCGCGCACGGCCAGCAGCGTCAGCTCGAGATCGGCATGGCGCTCGCCGGCGCACCCCGCCTGATCCTCTTCGACGAGCCGGCCGCGGGCCTGTCGCCCGCCGAACGGCGCGAGCTGGTGGCGCTGCTGCGCGGGCTGCCGGCGCACATGAGCTTCGTGCTCATCGAACACGACCTGGACATCGCGCTGCGCGTGGTCGAGCAGGTCACCGTCATGCACAACGGGCGCGTGCTGCGGCACGGCACCCCCGAGCAGATCGAGAACGACGCGCAGGTGCAGGCGATCTACATGGGAGGCAAGCACTGATGGGCTGGTTCTCCCGTTCCGGCGCGTCGGGCAAGGCGCCGAGCGCGCCGCTGCTCGTCATCGAAGGGCTGGACGTCTACTACGGGCGCGCCCATGCGCTGCAGGGCGTGAGCCTGCGGCTCGAGCGGGGCGTCCAGGGCATCGTCGGCCGCAACGGCATGGGCAAGACGACGCTGTGCAACGCGATCACCGGGCTGGTGCCCGCGACCGGCAGCATCCGGCTCGCCGGCGACGAGCTGCTCGGCCTGAGCCCGAACGCCATCACGCAGCGCGGCATCGCCTATGTGCCCCAGGGGCGCCGCGTGTGGCCCTCCCTGTCGGTGGACGAGACGCTGCGGCTGGTGGCGCGCCAGCGGCGCGACGTCGATCGGGTCTACGCGATGTTCCCGCGGCTCGCGGAGCGCAAGGGCAACGGCGGCGGGCAGCTGTCCGGCGGCGAGCAGCAGATGCTGGCGATCGGCCGCGCGCTGCTGCTCGAGCCCCGGCTGCTGGTGATGGACGAGCCGACCGAGGGTCTGGCGCCGGTGATCGTCGAGCATGTCGCGCAGTCGCTGCGCACGCTCGCCGCCGAGGGCGAGATCGCCATCCTGCTGATCGAGCAGAACCTGGGCGTCGCCCTCGAGGTCGCGGATACGGTCGGCGTGATGGTGAACGGGCGCATCGCCCATCAGATGCCGGCGGCGGCGCTCGCCGCCGACCGCGCGCTGCAGGAACAGCTGCTCGGGGTGCGCAGCGGCGGCCATCACGGGGCCGATGACGACGCCGCCGAGCCGTCGGTCGAGCCCCCCGTCCAACCGGCACCGGACGAGCCGGTGCAGGTCTACACGGTGCGCCGCGCGCACGGCGACGGCGCGCCCTCGCTCGACGACCTGACCCCGAGGTCGGTGGGCGGCATCAACCGCTGGGGCACCTCGCCCGCCGGGCCGGCCGCCGACGGGTACGCCGCGGCCGGCACGGCCTCGAGCGCGCCCGCTTCCGCGCCCGCCTCCGTGCAGCGCAGCGCCGTCGCGACCGCAGCCGCCGGCGCGAAGGTGCTCGAGTTCCCGGTGGCCGCGACCAGCGGACGCGCCGCCTACGTGGCCGGCACCTTCGACACCAAGGCGCGCGAGCTGTTCTTCCTGCGCCAGTGCCTCGAGCGGCTCGGCCTGCGGGTCGTCACCGTGGACCTGTCGACCTCGGGACGGCCGTCGCCGGCCAGCGTGCATCCGCGCGAGGTCGCGCGGCACCATCCGAACGGCGAGTCGGCAGTGTTCAGCAACGACCGCGGCAGCGCGGTCGGCGCGATGGCGTTGGCCTTCGAGCGCTTCGTGCTCACCCGGCGCGACCTCGGCGGGATCATCTCGGCCGGCGGCTCGGGCGGCACCTCGCTCGCCACGCCCGCGATGCGTGCGCTGCCCATCGGCGTGCCCAAGGTGATGGTGTCGACGATGGCCAGCGGCGACACGCGGCCCTACGTGGGCCCGAGCGACCTCTGCATGATGTATTCGGTGACCGACGTGCAGGGCATCAACCGGATCAGCGAGAAGGTGCTGGCCAATGCCGCGCACGCGCTGGCGGGCATGGTGACCCACCCGCCCGCCGAATCCGAGATCACCCGGCCCGCGCTCGGACTGACGATGTTCGGCGTCACGACGCCATGCGTGCAGGCGGTCACCAAGCGGCTGGAGAGCGACTACGACTGCCTGGTCTTCCATGCCACCGGCGTCGGCGGCCAGAGCATGGAGAAGCTCGTCGAGTCCGAACTGCTCGCGGGCGTGATCGACGTCTCCACCACCGAGGTGGCCGACGAGGTCGTGGGCGGCACGCTGTCCGCGGGCCCGACGCGGCTCGACGTCTTCGCGCGACACCCCCTGCCCTACGTCGGCTCCTGCGGCGCACTCGACATGGTGAACTTCGGCGCCTTCGACTCGGTGCCCGAGCGCTTCCGGTCCCGGCGCCTGTACCGCCACAACCCGACGGTGACGCTGATGCGCACCACCGTCGACGAGAACCGGGCGATCGGCGAGTTCATCGCCGCCAAGCTGAACGCGATGACCGGCCCGGTGCGCTTCCTGATTCCCGAGGGCGGCGTCTCGGCCATCGACCGACCGGGCCAGCCCTTCCACGACCCCGACGCCGACCGGATGCTGTTCGGCACGATCGAGTCCCTCTTTCGGACCGGCCCGCAACGCCGGCTGCAGCGCCTGCCGCTGCACCTGAACGACGAGGCCTTCGCCGACGCGCTGGTCGCGGCCTGGTTCGAGGTCTCGGCACTCCCCTCATCGACTCAAGGACGCACGACATATGCCCCGCATCGCTAGGACCACCCTGCTCGAGCGCTTCCGCGGAAAGATTGCCGCAGGACGTCCGCTCATCGGCGGCGGCGCGGGCACCGGCCTGTCCGCCAAGTGCGAGGAAGCCGGCGGCATCGACCTGATCGTGATCTACAACTCCGGGCGCTATCGCATGGCCGGGCGCGGCTCGCTCGCGGGGCTGATGGCCTACGGCAACGCCAACGAGATCGTCTGCGAGATGGCGTCCGAAGTGCTGCCGGTGGTGAAGCACACGCCCGTGCTGGCCGGCGTGAACGGCACCGATCCGTTCATGATTCCCGACCAGTTCCTGCGTCGGCTGATCGACCTCGGCTTCAGCGGCGTGCAGAACTTCCCGACCGTCGGCCTGATCGACGGGACCTTCCGGGCGAACCTCGAGGAGACCGGGATGAGCTACGCCCTCGAGGTCGAGCTGGTCGCCCGGGCCCGCGAGATGGACCTGCTGACGACGCCCTACGTGTTCTGCGAGGCCGACGCGCGCGCGATGGCCGGCGCCGGCGCCGACATCGTGGTGTGCCACCTCGGCCTGACCACCGGCGGCGCGATCGGCGCGGAGACCGCGCTGAAGCTCGCCGACTGCGTGGCCCCGATCAACGCCTGGGCCGCCGCCGCCCGGGCGGTGAACCCGGACGTCATCGTCCTGTGCCACGGCGGCCCGATCGCCACGCCTGAGGACGCGCAGTACATCCTGCGGCACTGCCCGACCTGCAACGGCTTCTACGGCGCCAGCTCGATGGAGCGCCTGCCCACGGAGCTGGCACTGACCGAGACCACGCGCCGCTTCACGCAGATCACGCGCTGACGACCATGACCGCATCAGCCTCACTCTCACGCATTGGAGACACCCCATGACCGGTGCCGATTTCGGCAGCTTCCTGCTCGGCCTGATCGCTGTCGCGCTCGTCGTCGCGATCGCGGTGTGGCTGCTGCACTGGCTGTACCTGCGCAGCTCCAAGGAGCGCGCGTTCGTGCGGACCGGCCTCGGCGGGCAGAAGGTGGTGCTCGACGGCGGTGCCTTCGTGCTGCCCATCGTGCACGACGTGATCCCGGTGAACATGAACACCCTGCGCCTCGAGGTCATGCGCGGCCGAGACAAGGCGCTGATCACCAAGGACCGCATGCGGGTCGACGTGATCGCCGAGTTCTACGTGCGGGTCGCCGCGCATCCGGTGTCGGTGGCCGCCGCAGCGCAGACGCTCGGCCTGCGCACGATGGAGCCCGAGCAGCTCAAGGAGCTGGTCGAGGGCAAGTTCGTCGACGCGCTGCGCACGGCGGCCGCCGAGATGACGATGGAGGAGCTGCACGAGCGACGCGGCGCCTTCGTCAAGCGCGTGCGCGAGGCGGTGGCCGAAGACCTGACCAAGAACGGCCTGGAGCTCGAGGCCGCGTCGCTGACGCAGCTCGACCAGACCGGCATGGAGTTCTTCAACCCGAGCAACGCCTTCGACGCCGAGGGCCTGACGCGACTGACCGAGCAGATCGAGCACCGCAAGAAGCAGCGCAACGACGTCGAGCAGGACACGCTGATCGCGATCCGCAACAAGAACCTCGAGGCCGAGAAGCTCAGCCTGGGCATCGACCGCGAGAGCGAATACGCGCGGCTGTCGCAGCAGCGCGAGGTCGAGATCGCGCGCGCCCGCCAGCGTGCCGAGGTGAGCGCCGAACGCGCGCAGAGCGAGCAGGACTCGGAGGGCGCGCAGATCACCGCCCGCCAGACGATCGAGGCCGCGCGGATCCGTTCCGAGCAGAGCACCGAGCAGGAGCGCATCACCAAGGAGCGTGCGATCCAGGCCGCCGAGATCGAACGGCGCATGGCGCTCGAGCTCGCGGAACAGCAGCGCGCCATCGCGGTGGCCCGCGAGAGCGAGGCGCAGAGCGTCGCGCAGGCGGCCGCCGACGTGGCGCGTGCCGCCGCGGTCGCCGCCGAGGAGAAGGTCTTCACCGCGCGCGAGGTCGAGATGGCCGAGCGCAAGAAGACCATCGACCTGATCGGTGCACGCCAGGTGGCGGAGCGCGAGGCGCTTCGCCTGACGACCGCGGCGCACGCCGAGATGGAGGCCAGCGCCGACCGTGGGGCTGCGGTCCGCATGCAGGCCGAGGCCGACGCCGATGCCGACCGGATCAAGAGCCTCGCGATGCGGGTGCGAGCCGAGATCGAGGCCGAGGCGCTCCAGCTCATGAACGCCGCGCACAACACGCTGTCGCCCGAGGCCCGCGTCTCCGCGCTGCGCATGCGCCTGGTGGAGAAGGCCGAAGGCATCATCCGCGAATCGGTCAAGCCGATGGAGCGCATCGAGGGCATCAAGATCCTGCACGTCGACGGGCTCGGCGGCGCGAGCGGCGGCGACGGGAGCGCCGGGAGTGGCGGCGGCGGCAACTTCGCCGACGGCGTGGTGAACTCGGCGCTGAGGTTCCGGGCCCAGGCGCCGCTGGTCGATCAGCTGCTGCGCGAGATCGGCCTGGAGGGCGGCGACATCCAGCGGCTGGCGGGCGCGGCGAGCGGCGCACAGTCGATGCTCCCGCCGGCGCCGCCCCGGGCGCAGGAGTAGCGACCGGTGATCCGCCTCTACGTCTCCAGCGTCATCGATGCCGGTGCCGACACGGTGTGGTCGCGGGTGCGCGACTTCAACGGGCTGCCGACCTGGCATCCGGCGATCGTCGACAGCCGGATCGAGAACGGCGAGCCGCCCGACCGGGTGGGCTGCATCCGTCACTTCCACACCCGCGACGGCGGGATGATCCGCGAGCGCCTGCTCGCGCTCAGCGACTACGACTTCACCTGCACCTACGAGATCCTCGAGAGCCCGATGGGCGTGAGCGACTACGTGGCCACGCTCAAGCTGACCCCGATCACCGACGGCGGCCGGTGCTTCGCCGAATGGAGCGCCGAGTTCGAGTGCGCCGAGGGCCGCGAGCGCGAGCTCACCACCGGCATCGGCGACGGTGTGTTCCAGGCCGGCTTCGACGCGCTCAAGCGTCACTTCGGTCGCCGCTGAGCGCGGCCCGGTCCGTCGGCATGCTGCAGAAGGTCGTCCGTTCCACCGTCATCGACGCGCCGATCGAACGCGTCTGGGCGGTGCTGCGCGACTTCAACAGCCACGACCAGTGGCATGCGGTGGTCGACCAGAGCCGCATCGAGCGCGGCGAGCGCAGCGACCGCGTGGGCTGCGTGCGCAGCTTCACGCTCAAGGACGGCAACCGCATCCGCGAGCAGCTCCTCACGCTCGACGACCGCGAGTACCGCAGCACCTACCGGATCGTCGAGGCCACCGTCCCGCTGCAGCGCTACGTGGCCACCGTGACCCTCAAGCCGGTGACCGACGGCAGGCGCACCTTCTGGCACTGGGAGTCGACCTTCGCCACGCCGCCCGGCATGGAGCGCGAGCTGCGCGACATGGTGGCGCAGGGCGTGTACGAGGCCGGCTTCGCCAACCTGCGGCAGCACCTCGCGACCGGCGGCGACCTGCGCGGCACGAGCCAGGGCGCGAGCCGCGAGCCCATGCCGCGCGCGCTGCCCGTGCCGATGCGGCGCGTCGTCGTCACGCGCTACGGCGAGGCCGAGGTGCTGCAGGCCCAGGACGGCGAGGCGCCGGCACCCGGCGAGGGCGAGGTCCGCATCCGCCAGCGCGCGATCGGCGTGAACTACTTCGACGTCTACCTCCGGCGCGGCTGGATCCCGCCGATGCTGGTTCCCGGCGACACGCCCGGCATGGAGGCGGCGGGCACCGTCATCGATGTGGGTGCGGGCGTGCACGGCTTCCTGCCAGGCGACCGCGTCGCCTACCTCGGCCCGCAGCCCGGCGCCTACTGCAGCGTGCGCAGCGTGCCGGCGGCCTGGGTCGTGCGCCTGCCGCCGGCCGTGGAGGACGCGACCGCCGCCGCGCTGCTGCTCAAGGGCCTCACCGCCGACTGCCTGCTGCGCGACCTCGGTCACGTGCGTGCCGGCACCCGGCTGCTCGTGCACGCGGCGGCCGGCGGCGTGGGGCTGCTGCTGTGCGCCTGGGCGCGGCGCTTGGGGGCACGGGTGATCGGCACGGTGTCCAGCGAGGAGAAGGCCCGCGTCGCGCGCGACCATGGCTGCGAGCAGGTGATCGTGACCCGCGACTACCGCTTCGCCGACGCGGTGCGGCGCCACTGGGACGGCGGCGCCGAGCTCATCGTCGACGGGCTGGGCGAGGCCGCCCGCGACGAGAACTTCGCGGCGCTGGCGCGCTGCGGGCACTGGATCAGCCTGGGCCAGGCGAGCGGAGGCCTGCAGCCGATCTCGCCCGACTGGCTGGTGCAGAAGTCCGCCACCTTCTCCCGGCCGGTCGTCTTCGACTACGTGGCCACGCCGGCCGCGCTGGCCGAGCGTGCGCAGCGACTGTGGGCGGCGCTCGCGGACGGCAGCCTGCGGACGCCGCCGATCGAGCGCTGGTCGCTCGACGCCGCGGCGCGGGCGCACGAGCGGCTTGAGTCGCGCACGACGGTCGGGGCGGTGGTGCTGACGGCCTGAGCCGGCTCCAGCCGAGACAGGCAGCGGCGGGATCCGCCCTCGTGCCTCAGGCGTCCACGATCGGCATGAAGCCGCCGAAGATCATCCGTTTGCCGTCGAAGGGCATGCTCGCCGGATCCATGTCCATCTCCGGATCGGCCATCACCTTCGCCATGCCCGCATCGCGCGCCTCGCGCGAGGGCCACTCGATCCACGAGAACACCACCGCCTCGCCGTCGCGACGCTGCACCGCCATCGTGAACGAGGTCAGCGTGCCTTCGGGGACGTCATCGCCCCAGCACTCGACCACACGCAGCGCGCCGTGCTTCCTGAAGATCGCGGCGGCCTTGGTTGCGAGCGCGAGGTAGGCGTCGCGGTTCGCGATGGGCACGGCCAGGACGAAACCATCGATGTAGGGCATGAGCGCGACTCCTCGGGACGGTTCAGCGGAGGGACGGGACGACTCGACGATCGGACGGAGGCAGGTTCGGCGCCCGTGGCGGCGCGGCGTGATGACTGGGCGTGATGACTGGGCGTGAGGTGACCGGGTGCTGCGTGGCGTGGCGTGGCGCGATGCGCGCGCAGTCCGTCGGCCTCAGCCGCCGCCCGTGCTCGCCGCGCGCACCCAGTCCAGGTACCCCGGCCAGCCGTCCTCGGCGCGCCACGCCAGCATCTCCGGGACCTCGTAGGGATGCAAGGCCCGCAGACGCTCGCGCAGCGCGGGCCAGCGCCCGGCGGTGGTCTTGAGCAGCAGCGGCAGCTCGTCGGCCGACTCGACCGCACCCTGCCAGCGGTAGGTCGAGCGCGCCGCACCGAGCACGGTCACGCAGGCCGCGAGCCGCTCCTCGACCAGTGCCCTCGCGATCCGCTCGGCGCTCGCCGCGTCGGCCACGGTCGTGAGCACGAGCATCACATCATCCGCGTCGTTCATGCGGCGAAGCGCTTGCGCGTCAGCACCGCCGCCAGCCAGAACCCGCCCAGCGCATACGCCAGCAGCACCGCCACCGGCTGCAGCACCGCCTCCGGCGCATGCCCCAGCACCAGCGGCCGCGCCAGCTCGATCGCGGCCGTCAGCGGCAGCCAGGCCGACACCGTCTGCAGCCAGCCCGGCAGCTGCGACACGGGGAAGAACACGCCGGAGACGAAGCTCATCGGCGTGAGCACCAGCGTGAAGTAGTACGAGAAGAAATCGTAGCCATGCGCCACCGCGTTCACGCAGAGCGCGATGCCGGCGAAGGCCAGGCCGGTGAGCAGCACCACCGGCAGCAGCCCGATCAGCGTCACCTCGCGCGAGACGCCGAGCGCGACCGTGACGAGGATGATCGACACGCCCGACAGGCAGGCTTTCATCGCCGACCAGATCCACTCGCCAGCCAGCACGTCGTCGAGCAGCAGCGGCGCATTGAGCTGGGAGTCCCAGGTGCGCTGCACGTGCATCCGCGAGAACGCCGAATACAGCGACTCGAAGCTCGCCGCCATCATCGTGCTCATGCACACCGACCCGGCCGCCAGGTAGGTGATGTAGGGCACGCCGTCGATCTCGCGCAGCAGCGCGCCCAGCCCGTAGCCGAAGGCCACCAGCGTGATCAGCGGGTCGGCGATGTTGGCCAGCACGCTGGGCAGCGCGAGCTTGCGCCAGACCAGCAGGTGACGGCGGATGACCGGCACCATGCGCCAGGACAGCCGCGGCGGGGCGTAGCGGCCCGGTGCGGGGCCGTTCGCGGCCGAGGCCGCGATCTCGGTGGCGGACGAGGGGGCGGGCGTGCTCATCGCGTCAGTCTCGCAGGTCGCGGCCGGTGAGCTTGAGGAACACGTCCTCGAGGTTCGCGGGGCGGTGCAGGGTGCGCAGGTCCGCGTGCGCCTGCAGCGAGGCCAGCAGCGGGCCGGGGTCGCGGCAGTAGGCGAAGGTGGTCTCGCCGACCGTCTCGGTCCGGTCGGCGAGCGCCGCGGCGGTCGCCGCCCACGCGGCCCGGCCCGGGCCGTGCACCTCGATCACATGCGGCTCGATCTCGCGTCGGATCAGATCCACCGGCGAAGCCTCGGCGATCGGCCGCCCCGCATCGACGATGGCGAGCCGGTCGCACAGCCGCTCGGCCTCGTCCATGAAGTGCGTGGTCAGCACGATGGTCTTGCCGTCGGCGAGCAGCCGGCGCAGCCGCTCCCAGATCAGGTGGCGTGCCTGCGGATCGAGCCCGGTCGTCGGCTCGTCGAGGAAGATCACCTGCGGGTCGTTGATCAGCGCACGGGCGATCGTCAGGCGCCGCTTCATGCCGCCCGACAGCTCCTGGATGCGCGCATCGCGCTTCGGCGCGAGCTGGGCGAAGTCCAGCAGCGGATCGATGCGTGCGCGTGTCGTCGCGTCGTCCTGGCCGAAGTACCGTCCGAACACCAGCAGGTTCTCGGCGACGGTGAAGTCGGGGTCGAGCGGATCGTTCTGCGGCACCACGCCGACCTTCGTGCGTGCCTCGCGCGCACGCTCGGGCACCGGATGGCCGAGCAGCGTGATGCGCCCTGCGTCCGGGCGCAGCAGCCCCAGCACGAGCTTGAGCGTCGTGCTCTTGCCGGCGCCGTTCGGTCCGAGCAGGCCGAAGCAGGTGCCCGGCTCGACGGAGAACGACACGCCGTCGACGGCCCGCTGGCCGCCGAACGCCTTCACCAGCCCGTCGACTTCGAGTACCGGCTGCATGTCGCCTCCGAAGGACCGTGGTGCCGCGACGCGCGCGCCGTGGGATCCACGGCGCATGCAGAGACGGAGCGGCCCCACAAACGCATCGCGGCGCCCGTGAGCGCCGCGATGTCCGAGCTGGAGAGACCCTCGTCGGCCTCAGGCCGCCGCGGTCGCCTCGCCGGCCGGCGCCTCGCCGACTTCCGGCCGATCCAGCAGCTCGACCAGCGCCATCGGCGCGTTGTCGCCGATGCGGAAGCCGAACTTCAGGATGCGCAGGTAGCCGCCGTTGCGCTTGGCATAGCGCGGGCCGAGTTCGTTGAAGATCTTCACGACCATGTCGCGGTCGCGGATCCGATCGAACGCCAGACGGCGATTGGCCAGCGACGGCTTCTTGCCCAGCGTGATGATCGGTTCGACGACGCGACGCAGCTCCTTGGCCTTCGGCAGCGTGGTCTTGATGACCTCGTGCTTGAGCAGGGAGACGGTCATGTTGCGCAGCATCGCTTCGCGGTGCGAGCTGGTGCGGTTGAGTTTGCGGAGTCCGCTACGGTGACGCATGGTTCGGTTCCTTCGTGTCCGGCCGGGCGCTTACGGGCGCTCGAGGCCTGCGGGCGGCCAGTTCTCCAGCCGCATGCCCAGGGTGAGCCCGCGCGAGGCCAGCACTTCCTTGATCTCGTTGAGCGACTTGCGACCCAGGTTCGGGGTCTTCAGCAGCTCGTTCTCGGTCCGCTGGATCAGGTCGCCGATGTAGTAGATGTTCTCGGCCTTCAGGCAGTTGGCCGAGCGCACCGTCAGCTCCAGGTCGTCGACCGGGCGCAGCAGGATCGGGTCGATCTGCGGCGAGCGCACGCCACCGGTGCCGACCGGCATGCCGGAGGTACCCGCGCCCAGCACGTCGATCGACGGCTCGGCGCCTTCCAGCGCGGCGAACACCGTGAGCTGCTCGACGAGGATGCGCGCGGCCTGGCGGACCGCCTCTTCCGGCGC
The DNA here is from genome assembly GCA_903898725.1 of uncultured Burkholderiales bacterium. GTDB lineage: Bacteria > Pseudomonadota > Gammaproteobacteria > Burkholderiales > Burkholderiaceae_E > UBA4615. The sequence continues at coordinate 10,830 of CAIUGQ010000542.1, forward strand.
GATCACGCCGTTGGTCTCGACGTCGATCAGCAGCTTGTCGAGGTCGGTGCGGTTCTCGACCCGCGCGCTCTCGACCGCATACGACACGCGACGCACCGGCGAGAACGACGCGTCGAGCACGATGCGCCCGATGGTCTTGCTGTCCGACAGGTTGCGCATCGTCCCCGGCACGTAGCCGCGGCCCTTCTCGACCTTGATCTGCATGTCGAGCTTGCCACCCTGGGTCAGGTTGGCGATCACGTGCTCGGCATTGACCAGTTCCACGTCGTGCGGCAGGTCGATGTCGGCCGCGGTCACCGGACCCGGGCTGTCCTTGCGCAGCGTGAGGAACACGTCGTCACGGTTGTGCAGCTTGAAGACGATGCCCTTCAGGTTCAGGAGCAGGTCGACCACGTCCTCGCGGACGCCGTCGATCGTCGAGTACTCGTGCACCACGCCCGAGATCTGCACCTCGGTGGGCGCGTAGCCGACCATCGACGACAGGAGCACGCGACGCAGCGCGTTGCCGAGCGTGTGGCCGTAGCCGCGCTCGAACGGTTCCATCACGACGCGTGCGTGCGAGGGACCGAGTTGCTCGACCTCGACGATGCGGGGCTTCAACAGAGCAGTCTGCATGGATGGATCCCTCTTTAGCGCGAGTACAACTCGACGATCAGGCTCTCGTTGATGTCGGCGGCAATGTCCGAACGCTCAGGAACCTGCTTGAAGATGCCTTCCATCTTGGTCTTGTCGACCGAAACCCACTGCGGGAAGCCGCTCTGCTCGGCGAGCATCAGGGAATCCACGACGCGAACCTGCTTCTTGGCCTTTTCGCGGATGGTGATCACGTCGTTCGGGCGGACCTGCGCCGACGGGATGTTCAGCGTCTGGCCGTTCACCGCGACGGCCTTGTGGCCGACGAGCTGGCGCGCTTCGGCGCGGGTGGAGGCGAGACCCATCCGGTAGACGACGTTGTCGAGGCGGCACTCGAGCAGCATCAGCAGGTTCGCACCCGTGTTGCCCTTGCGGCGCTCGGCCTCTTCGAAGTAGCGGCGGAACTGCCGCTCCAGGATGCCGTACATGCGCTTGACCTTCTGCTTCTCGCGAAGCTGCAGGCCGTAGTCGCTGGTGCGCGAGCCCGAGGTCCGGCCGTGCTGGCCGGGCTTGCTGTCGAGCTTGCACTTGTCACCGAGCGAACGGCGGGCGCTCTTGAGGAAGAGGTCCGTCCCTTCGCGGCGGGAGAGTTTTGCTTTCGGTCCGGTATAGCGTGCCACGTGTTGTCTCTTTCGCTTACGCGGCCCCACGGGCCGCGGTTAGTCCGCCCAATACGACGTCGGCAGCAGCGCCGACGGGGCGAACGGTGGGCTTCAGTTCGAAGTGCGGATCAGATCCGGCGCTTCTTCGGGGGCCGGCAGCCGTTGTGCGGCACCGGGGTCACGTCGGCGATCGACATGATCTTGATCCCCAGGGCGTTCAGCGCGCGCACCGACGACTCGCGACCCGGGCCCGGGCCCTTGATGCGCACGTCGAGGTTGCGGATGCCCTGTTCCTGGGCGGCACGGCCGGCCGTCTCGGCGGCGACCTGCGCGGCGAACGGCGTGGACTTGCGCGAGCCCTTGAAGCCCGCGCCGCCCGACGACGCCCACGACAGCGCATTGCCCTGCCGATCGGTGATCGTGATGATCGTGTTGTTGAAGGACGCGTGGACGTGCGCGATGCCGTCCGAGACGTTCTTGCGGACCTTCTTGCGAACGCGGTTGCCCGCGCTGCTGGGTTGCTTGGCCATGTGTTATCCGTTCTCTCGGGTTACTTCTTCAGCGCCACGCCGGCCTTGCGCGGGCCCTTGCGGGTCCGGGCATTCGTCCGGGTACGCTGGCCGCGCAGCGGCAGGCCGCGGCGATGCCGCACACCGCGGTAGCAGCCGAGGTCCATCAGACGCTTGATCGACATCGTCACCTCGCGGCGCAGGTCGCCTTCGATGGTGAAGCGGTTGATCTGGTCCCGGATGCGCTCGAGCTCCGCGTCGGTCAGGTCCTTGACCTTCTTGGTCAGCGGGACGTTGGCCGCTTCGCAGATCGCCCGCGCGCGCGGACGCCCGATGCCGAAGATGGCCGTCAGGCCGATCTCGGCGTGCTGACGGTCGGGGACGTTGATGCCAGCGATACGTGCCATGCCGTTCCTCTCAGCCTTGACGCTGCTTGTGCCGCGGTTCGGTGCAGATCACTCGGACCACACCATGGCGCTTGATGATCTTGCATTTGCGGCAGATCTTCTTGACGCTTGCCAGTACCTTCATCTCATTCTCCGTGCGCGCCGAGCGCGCCGTCCTCATCGATTCGTTGCGGCCCGACCCGCAGTTTTGGGTTCCTACCTACTTCGCCCGGAACACGATCCGCGCTCTCGACAGGTCGTACGGCGTCAGTTCCACCGTCACCTTGTCGCCCGGCAGGATCCGGATGTAATGCATCCGCATCTTTCCGGAGATATGCCCCAGGACCATGTGCCCGTTTTCAAGTTTCACGCGGAAGGTCGCGTTCGGGAGGTTCTCGACCACCTCCCCCTGAAACTGGATCACGTCGTCCTTGGACATCGCCCCTTCCGTCTCCGGTCACCGCATCGGCGGCGTGCCCATTCCTTTGAAGTTCGTCTTCTTCAACAAACTTTCGTACTGGTGAGACATCAGGTAAGCCTGAACCTGGGCCATGAAGTCCATCGTCACCACGACGATGATCAGCAGCGAGGTCCCGCCGAAGTAGAACGGCACGTTCCACCGCAGCACCAGGAACTCGGGCACCAGGCACACGAGGGTGATGTAGACCGCACCGGCCGCGGTGAGGCGCATCAGGATCTTGTCGACGTACTTCGCGGTCTGCTCGCCGGGACGGATGCCGGGGACGAACGCACCGCTCTTCTTCAGGTTGTCGGCGGTCTCGCGGCTGTTGAAGACCAGCGCCGTGTAGAAGAAGCAGAAGAACACGATCGCGACCGCGTACAGCGCGGTGTAGACCGGCTGGCCGGGCGACAGCGTCGCGGCGAGGTCCTTGATGAAGCGGACCACCGGATTCTCGGAGTCGCCCGAGGTGAACCACTGCGCGGCGGTCGCCGGGAACAGGATGATCGACGACGCGAAGATCGGCGGGATCACGCCCGACATGTTCAGCTTCAGCGGCAGGTACGACGACTGGCCGCCGTAGACGCGGTTGCCGACCTGGCGCTTCGCGTAGTTGATCGTGATGCGCCGCTGGCCGCGCTCGACGAACACCACGAAGGCCGTCACCAGCACCACCAGCGCCACGATGATCAGCGCGATGAACGGGCTCATCGAACCGGTGCGGACCAGCTCGCCCATCCCGGCCACCGCGCCTGGCAGGCCGGAGGCGATGCCCGCGAAGATCAGGATCGAGATGCCGTTGCCCAGGCCGCGCTCGGTGATCTGCTCGCCGAGCCACATCAGGAACATCGTGCCGGTGACCAGCGACACCGCCGCGGTGAACCGGAACATCAGGCCCGGATCGATCACCAGGCCCGGCTGCGCCTCGAGCGCCACCGAGATGCCAAACGCCTGGAACGAGGCGAGCGCGAGGGTGAACCAGCGGGTGTACTGCGTGATCTTGCGCCGACCCGCTTCGCCTTCCTTCTTGATCGCCTCGAGCTGCGGCACGACGACCGTGAGCAGCTGCATGATGATCGATGCCGAGATGTACGGCATGATCCCCAGGGCGAGCACCGAGAAGCGCGACAGCGCGCCGCCCGAGAACAGGTTGAAGAGACCCAGCACGCCGCCCGACTGCTGCTTGAACAGCTGCGTCAGCTGCTCGGGATCGATGCCGGGCACCGGGATGTGCGTCCCGATCCGGAAGACGATCAGCGCGAGCAGCAGGAAGCCAAGCCGGCGCTTGAGGTCGCCGTACTTGCCGCCCTGCTTGATCAGTGCTGTGGGGGTCTTGGCCAAATCAACCTGCCTTCAGTCGCACGGTGTCCGGGTCGGCCTCAGGCGACCGAACCGCCAGCCGCCTCGATGGCCGCCTTCGCGCCTTTCGTCGCGCCGATGCCCTTGAGACTGACCTTGCGCTCGATCGTGCCCGACAGGATGACCTTCGCCGTCAGCGTCAGCTGACCGACCACGCCGGCCGCCTTCAGGGACAGCAGATCGATCTCGTCGCCTTCCATCTTCTGCAGGTCCGACAGCCGGACCTCGCCGACGGTGCCGGCCGCGAGCGACTTGAAGCCGCGCTTCGGCAGCCGACGCTGCAGCGGCATCTGACCGCCCTCGAAACCGACCTTGTGGAAGCCGCCCGAACGCGACTTCTGGCCCTTGTGGCCGCGGCCCGCGGTCTTGCCCAGGCCCGAGCCGATGCCGCGCCCGACGCGCCGCTTCGGATGCTTGCTGCCCTCTGCGGGCTTGATGTCGTTGAGTCGCATGGTGCTCAGCCCTCGACCTTCACCAGGTACGAGACCTTGGTGATCATGCCGCGCACGGCCGGAGTGTCTTCCAGCTCGCGCACCTGGTTGATCTTCTTCAGGCCCAGCCCGAGCACCGTGTCGCGATGCGAACCGCGGGTGCCGATGGGGCTGCGGACCAGTTTGACCTTCAGCGTCTTCTTGTCGCTCATGGTGCTCGTCCCCGGCCTCAGCCGAAGAGCTCCTCGACGGTCTTGCCGCGCTTCGCAGCGATCTCGGCCGGCGTGCTCATCCGGGAGAAGGCGTTCAGCGTGGCGCGAACCATGTTGTACGGGTTGGTCGAGCCGTGATTCTTCGCGACGACGTCGGTCACGCCCATCACGTCGAAGATCGCGCGCATCGGGCCACCGGCGATGATGCCGGTACCGGCGGGCGCCGGCGCGATGTAGACGCGGGCGGCGCCGTGCTGGCCTTCGACCGCGTGCTGCAGCGTGCCGCTGCGCAGCGAGACGCGAACCATCTTGCGACGGGCCTCGTCCATCGCCTTCTGCACGGCGACCGGCACTTCACGGGACTTGCCCTTGCCCATGCCGATGCGTCCGTCGCCGTCGCCGACCACGGTCAGCGCCGCGAAGCCGAGAATCCGACCGCCCTTGACGACCTTGGTCACACGATTGACCGCGATCATCTTCTCTTTGAGACCGTCGTCGCGCTGTTCGGCGCCGACGCGTGCCTGGATCTTTGCCATCAGGGTTGCTCCTTTCTGCGCCGCGTCAGAACTTCAGACCGGCTTCGCGGGCCGCCTCGGCCAGCGTCTTCACGCGGCCGTGGAAGCGGTAGCCGGCGCGATCGAACGCCACCGACTGGATGCCCTTCGCAAGCGCCTTCTCGGCGAGCCGCTTGCCGACGAGGGCGGCAGCAGCGGTGTTGCCGCCCTTGCCGCTCTGGCCCGCCAGCTGCGCACGCACTTCGGCTTCCGCGGTCGAGGCGGAGACCAGCACCTTGTCGCCGGTCGAGGCGACGATGTTCGCGTAGATGTGCAGGTTGCTGCGGTAGACCGTGAGACGGTCGACGCGCAGTTCCGCGATCTTGTGACGCGTCTGCAGGGACCGGCGCAGACGGGATTGCTTCTTGTCCATGTTCGTCCTGTCGCCCGGTTACTTCTTCTTCGTTTCCTTGATGATCACGACCTCGTCGGCGTACCGCACACCCTTGCCCTTGTAGGGCTCGGGCGACTTGTACGCACGGACTTCGGCCGCGACCTGGCCGACGCGCTGCTTGTCGGCCCCCTTGATCAGGATCTCGGTCTGCGTCGGGGTCGTCACCGTGACGCCCTCGGGCATCTGGTGGACCACCGGGTGCGAGAAACCCAGCGACAGGTTCAGTGCCGCGCCCTGCGCCTGCGCGCGGTAGCCGACGCCGACCAGGGTGAGCTTGCGCTCGAAGCCCTTGCTCACGCCGGTGACCATGTTGAACACCAGCGCGCGGAACGTGCCGGACATCGCCGCCGCCTCGCGCGACTCGCCGAGGGCGGCGAACGTGAGTTCGTCGCCCTGGCGGGTGATCGCCACCAGCGGGTTGATGGCCTGCCGCAGGGTGCCCAGCGGGCCCTTGACGGTGATCGCGCCATCGGCGATCTCGACGTTGATGCCCGCAGGCACCAGCACCGGAATGCGTGCGACTCGTGACATGTAAGGCTCCTTACGCCACGTAGCCGATGACTTCGCCGCCGAGACCCACCTGACGGGCACGCCGGTCGGTCATCACGCCCTTCGGCGTGGTGACGATCGCGACACCCAGTCCGTTCAGGACCTTCGGCAGGTCGTTGCGGCCCTTGTAGACCCGCAGACCCGGGCGCGAGACGCGCTCGAGCCGCTCGATCACGGGACGACCGGCGTAGTACTTCAGCTGCACCTGGAGCTCGGGCTTGCCCGAGTCCGTCTTCACTTCGAAACCGTCGATGTAACCCTCGTCCTTCAGGACAGTGGCAATGGCCACTTTGAGTTTCGACGACGGCATCGCCACCGTTTCTTTGTCGACGCGCTGCGCGTTGCGGATGCGCGTGAACATGTCGGCGATCGGGTCGCTCATGCTCATTCTGTTTCGCTCCTTACCAGCTCGCCTTGGTCATGCCCGGCACTTCGCCGCGCATGGCGATCTCGCGCAGCTTGTTGCGCCCGAGACCGAACTTGCGGTACGTCCCGCGGGGCCGACCGGTCAGTTCGCAACGATTGCGAAGACGGGTGGGGTTGGCATTGCGCGGCAGTTGCTGCAGCTTGAGGCGCGCCTGGTAGCGCTCCTCTTCCGAGCGGGACTGGTCGGCGATGACTGCAGTGAGTTCGGCACGCTTGGGGGCGTACTTCTTCACCAGCGCTTCGCGCTTCTTCTGGCGCTCGATCAGGGAAGTCTTGGCCACGTGTCGAACCCTCAGTTACGGAACGGGAAGCGGAAGGCGGTCAGCAGCGCCTTCGCCTCGTCGTCGGACTTGGCCGTGGTCGTGATGCTGATGTTCAGCCCACGCACCTTGTCGACCTTGTCGTACTCGATCTCGGGGAAGATGATCTGTTCCTTCACCCCGAGGTTGTAGTTGCCACGACCGTCGAACGCACGGCCCGAGATGCCGCGGAAGTCACGCACGCGCGGCAGCGCGATGGTGACCAGGCGATCCAGGAACTCGTACATCCGGTTGCCGCGCAGCGTGACCATCCCGCCGATCGGGTAGCCAGCGCGGATCTTGAAGCCCGCGATGGCCTTCCGGGCCTTGGTGGTCACCGGCTTCTGGCCGGCGATCTTCACGAGGTCGCCCATGGCGAGCTCGAGGAGCTTCTTGTCCGCCACCGCCTCGCCCACGCCCATGTTCAGCGTGATCTTGGTGATGCGCGGGACCTGCATGATCGACGTGTACCCGAACTGCTTCATCAGCTCGGGCGCGATCGTGTCGCGAAAGGTTTGCTGCAGACGTGCCATGTCGCGTATGTCCTCAGGCCTTGACCTGCTCGCCGCTCGAGCGATACACGCGGACCTTGGTGCCGTCTTCCAGCACCTTGAAGCCCACGCGGTCGCCCTTGCCGGTCGCCGGGTTGAACAGCATCACGTTCGACTGGTCGATCGGCATCGTCTTCTCGACGATGCCGCCCGTGACACCCTTCATCGGGTTGGGGCGAGCGTGCTTCTTGACGACGTTGATGCCGTCGACCACCAGGTGGGCGTCGTCGACGCGCACGGAGACCGTGCCGCGCTTGCCCTTGTCACGACCGGCGATGACGATGACCTCGTCGCCCTTGCGGATCTTCTGCATGTCGGGCTCCTTACAGCACTTCCGGCGCGAGCGACACGATCTTCATGAAGCGCTCGGTGCGCAGCTCGCGCGTCACCGGCCCGAAGATGCGCGTGCCGATCGGCTCGAGCTTGGCGTTGAGCAGGACTGCCGCGTTCGCGTCGAACTTGACGAGCGAACCGTCCTGGCGGCGAACGCCCTTGGCGGTGCGAACCACCACGGCGTTGTAGATCTCGCCCTTCTTGACGCGGCCACGCGGCTGCGCCTCCTTGACGGAGACCTTGATGATGTCGCCGATGCCGGCATAGCGGCGCTTCGAGCCGCCCAGCACCTTGATACACATGACCGAACGCGCGCCGGTGTTGTCGGCGACGTCCAGCGTCGACTGCATCTGAATCATTGCGCTCTCCCAACTTGATCCGAGCTCATCCCCGCGTCGCCAGGGGCGGCGCGGATCCGCTGCGGTCAGTCTTGGTCCCGTGGAACGGGGTGGATTCGTCTTTCCTGCCCGTGTGCGCGTTCCGTGGGAACGAACTGGGCCTGAAAAACTAGGTCTTCGAGTATAGCACGCTTTGCAGGCCCGTCAACAGCGACGTCGGCGGGCACTGCAAGGCGGTACTCAGATCAGCCGGCTCGCCTCGACGCGACGGACGACCGTCCACGTCTTGGTCTTCGAGATCGGCCGGCACTCCTTGATCTCGACCAGGTCGCCCTCGAGGAGTGCGTCCTCGGTGTGAGCGTGGTACTTGGTCGAGCGGGTGATGTACTTGCCGTACAGCGGGTGCTTGACCTTGCGCTCGATCAGCACGGTGACCGTCTTGGTCATCTTGTTGCTGACCACGCGCCCGGTCAGCACGCGCTGGTCACCGGCGGCGGGTTTCGTGTCGCTCATTTCGCGGTCGCCTTCTGGTTCATCACGGTGCGCACGCGGGCGATGTCGCGACGGGTCTTGCGCAGCTGGGCGGTGTTGCTCTGCTGCTGCGTCGCGATCTGCATGCGCAGCGAGAAGTGGGCCTTCATCAGTTCGGACAGCTCCTTCTGGAGCTCGTCCGCGCCCTTCGTCCTCAGTTCACTGGCTTTCATGTCGTGTCCTTGGCGCTCAGGCGCCGACGTGGCGGGCCACGAAGACGGTCGCGATCGGAAGCTTGGCCGCGGCGAGCGCGAACGCCTCGCGAGCCAGCGTCTCTTCGACACCGTCCATCTCGTACAGCACCTTGCCCGGCTGGATCTCGGCCACGTAGTACTCGGGGTTGCCCTTGCCGTTGCCCATGCGGACCTCGGCCGGTTTCTGGGAGATCGGCTTGTCCGGGAAGATCCGGATCCAGATCCGACCGCCCCGCTTGATGTGACGGGTCATCGCGCGACGAGCCGCCTCGATCTGGCGGGCGGTCAGACGACCACGGCCGGTGGCCTTCAGGCCGAACTCGCCGAACGAGACAGAAGTGCCGCGGGTCGCGATGCCCTTGTTGCGGCCCTTCTGCTCCTTGCGATACTTGCGACGTGCGGGTTGCAGCATGGTCGTTCCTTATTCGCCCTTGCCTTCGGCAGGCGCGGGAGCGGCGGGCGCAGCGGCAGCACCGTCGCCGGGTGCCTTGCGAACGCGCTTGACGGTCGAGCGGGGCGCATCGGCGGCCGGTGCGGCTGCACCGTCGGCCGGCGCGGGACGGCCGCGTCCCGGACCACCGGGGCCGCCAGGGCCACGACGGTCACCCGCACCCGGACGGCCCGGCGCGCCACCCGGACGGCGCGGACGACGGTCCTCGCGCTCGGGCGGCGGGGCGGCATCCTTCGGGTCGGTGGCGACATCGCCGCGACCGAGGGTGTCACCCTTGTAGACCCAGCACTTGACGCCGATGATCCCGTACGTCGTCACGGCCTCGGAGAAGCCGTAGTCGATGTCGGCACGCAGCGTGTGCAGCGGCACACGGCCTTCGCGGTACCACTCGGTGCGGGCGATCTCGATGCCGTTCAGTCGACCGGCGCTCATGATCTTGATGCCCTGCGCGCCCAGCCGCATCGCGTTCTGCATCGCGCGCTTCATCGCGCGGCGGAACATGATCCGCTTCTCGAGCTGCTGAGTGATCGAATCGGCGATCAGCTGAGCATCGGTCTCGGGCTTGCGGATCTCTTCGATGTTGACGTGCACCGGCACCTTCAGCATGCGCTGGAGGTCGGCCTTGAGGAGCTCGATGTCCTCGCCCTTCTTGCCGATCACGACACCCGGACGCGCCGAGAAGATCGTGATGCGCGCGTTCTTCGACGGGCGCTCGATGAGCACTCGGCCGACGGACGCGCTGCGCAGCTTCTTGCGCAGGTAGGCGCGGACCTTGATGTCCTCGTTGAGCATCCCTGCGAAGTCTTTGCTGTTGGCGTACCAGCGCGACGACCAGTTACGGCTGACCGCAAGGCGGAAGCCGGTCGGGTGAATCTTCTGTCCCATGTCCTCGGTTCCTTCGCGCTCAGTTACCGACCGTCACGTAGATATGGCACGTCTGCTTCTCGATCTGGACACCCCGGCCCTTGGCCCGGGCATCGAATCGACGCAGCGAGGCGCCCTTCTCGACGTGGATGGTCTTGACCTTCAGCTCGTCGACATCGGCGCCGTCGTTGTGCTCGGCGTTGGCGATAGCCGACTCGAGCACCTTCTTGACGATCTTCGACGCCTTCTTAGGCGAGAAGGTCAGGATGTTCAGCGCCTGCTCGACCGGCTTGCCGCGGAGGAGATCCGCAGCGAGCCTGCCCTTCTGGGCGGAGAGACGGACACCTTGCAGTGTGGCTTTGGCTTCCATGTCGTCTGTCCTTACCGCTTGCCGGCGCCGCCCTTGCCCTTGACCGCCTTCTTGTCGGCCGCATGGCCCTTGAAGGTACGGGTCAGCGCGAACTCGCCGAGCTTGTGCCCGACCATGTTCTCGTTGACGAAGACAGGAACGTGCTGCTTGCCGTTGTGAACGGCGATCGTGAGCCCGATGAACTCGGGCAGGATCGTAGACCGACGCGACCAGGTCTTGATCGGTTTCTTGTCCTTGATGGCCTGCGCCGCATCCACCTTCTTGATCAGGTGGTCGTCGACGAACGGCCCTTTCTTGACGGAACGTGCCATGGTCAGCCCTTATTTCTTGTGCCGGCGCTGCACGATCATCGAGGTCGTGCGCTTGTTGCGACGCGTACGGTAGCCCTTCGTCGGCTGACCCCACGGGTTGACCGGCACGCGACCTTCGCCTGTCTTGCCTTCGCCGCCACCGTGCGGGTGGTCGACCGGGTTCATCGCGACGCCGCGCACCGTCGGGCGGATGCCCTTCCAGCGGGTGGCGCCGGCCTTGCCGGTCTGGCGCAGGTTGTGCTCTTCGTTGCCGACCTCGCCCAGCGTGGCGCGGCATTCGATGTGGACACGACGGATCTCGCCGGAGCGCAGGCGGACCTGCGCGTAGGTGCCTTCACGCGCCAGCAGCTGCGCCGACGCACCCGCCGAACGCGCGATCTGACCGCCCTTGCCCGGCAGCATCTCGATGTTGTGGATCGTGGAACCCACCGGGATGTTGCGGATCGGGAGCGTGTTGCCCGAGCGGATCGGCGCCTCGGCGCCCGACATCAGCGTCGCACCGGCGGCGACGCCGCGCGGCGCCAGGATGTAGCGGCGCTCGCCGTCGGCGTAGCACAGCAGGGCCAGGTGCGCGCTGCGGTTCGGGTCGTACTCGATGCGCTCGACCTTGGCGGGGATCCCGTCCTTGATCCGCTTGAAGTCGACGATCCGGTAGTGCGACTTGTGACCGCCGCCGCGATGGCGGGTGGTGATGTGGCCGAGGTTGTTGCGACCCGAGCTGCGGATCTGCGGCTCGACGAGCGACGCCAGGGGCTTGCCTTTGTGCAGGCCCGGCGTGACCACCTTGACCATCCCCCGGCGGCCGGGCGATGTCGGCTTGAGCTTGACGACCGGCATTTACTTCGCCTCCGCGAAATTGATTTCCTGGCCGGCCTTCAGGCACACGTACGCCTTGCGCACATTGCGCCGGCGACCGTTGAAGCGACCGAAGCGCTTGGCCTTGCCCGCCTGGTTCAGCACCTGGACGGACTCGACCTCGACCTTGAACAGCAGCTCGACGGCCGCCTTGATCTCGGGCTTGGTCGCGTCCTGCAGCACGCGGAAGGCGACCTGGTTGTTCTTCTCCGCGACCATCGTGCTCTTCTCGGAGACGATCGGCGCGACGAGCACCTGCATCAGACGTTCGGCGTTCATCCCAGCATCTCCTGGACCATCGCGAGCGCCGGCTTGGTGATCAGCACCTTGTCGAAGTGCACCAGCGACACGGGGTCCGCATTGCGCGCATCGACCACCAGGACGTTCGGCAGGTTGCGCGACGCGAGCCACAGATTCTCGTCGACACCGTCGGTGAGGACGAGGACCGACTCGAGACCCATGACCTTCAGCTTGTCGACCAGCAGCTTGGTCTTCGGCGCATCGAGGGCCATGCCTTCGACGACGGCCACGCGGTCTTCACGCGCCAGCTGCGACAGGATCGAGCACATGCCCGCGCGATACATCTTGCGGTTGACCTTGTGCGAGTAGTTCTGGTCGGGCGAGTTCGGGAAGATCTTGCCGCCGCCGCGCCAGAGCGGCGACGAGGTCATGCCCGCACGTGCGCGGCCGGTGCCTTTCTGGCGGAACGGCTTCTTCGTGCTGTGGCGGACCTCGGAACGGTCCTTCTGCTTGCTGTTCGCACTGCGCGCGTTCGCCTGGTAGGCGACCACGATCTGGTGGATCAGCGGCTCGTTGAAGTCGCGACCGAACACGGTGTCGGCTGCGGCGACGGTCGACGCCGGCTGGCCCTGCTCGTTGAGGAGCTTGAGTTCCATCTGTTCGGCCCCTTACTTCTTGCCGGCCTTGGCCGGGTTCGTCGGGCCGGCGGCCTGGACGACCCTCGGCACGCGCGGCAGACCGCCCTTGGCGAGCGGCGTCTTGACCGCGGGGGTCACGACGACGGCACCACCCTTGGCACCCGGGACCGCGCCGCGGACCATCAGCAGACCGCGCTCGGCGTCGACGCGCGCGATGACGAGGTTCTGGATGGTCTTGCTGTCGTCGCCCATGTGGCCGGACATCCGCTTGCCGGGGAACACCCGACCCGGGTCCTGCGCCATGCCGATCGAGCCGGGCACGTTGTGCGAACGCGAGTTGCCGTGCGAGGCGCGGCCGGACGAGAAGTTGTAGCGCTTGATCGTGCCGGTGAAGCCCTTGCCGATCGAGGTGCCCGCGACGTCGACCTTCTGGCCGGCGGCGAACAGACTGGCGGGAATCACGGCGCCGGGCGCCAGCTCGCCGAGCTTGTCGGCGGGAATGCGGACTTCGCGCAGATCGTAGCCCGCCTGGACACCCGCTTTCGCGAAGTGACCGGCTTCGGCCTTGGTGACACGGGACGCGCGACGATCGCCGTGGGCGACCTGCACGGCGGAGTAGCCGTCGGACTCGACGGTCTTGATCTGGGCGACGCGGTTGTTCGACACATCGAGCACCGTCACAGGAACGGCGTCGCCGTCGTCCGTGAAGATGCGCATCATGCCGACCTTGCGTCCCAGAAGGCCGAGGCTCATTTTTGCTCCGATCCCGGCTGCGATTGGCCGGGTGTGGTTCGAGCAGCGCGCAATTCAGCGCCGCCATTGGGTCCACGTGGGCGATGCCCATCGCGGAAAGCCTTCGAGTATACCCAGGTTCCGTCGAACGACGCAACAGGCTTTCAGTCGACGTCGCGTGGCGGCAGGACCACCCACATGACCAGCGACAGCAGCACGCCGATCCAGCCGAGCGTCAGCGCGGCGCGCCAGCCGGCATTCGCCCGCCGCGTGACCCGCGCGTCCTCGACCCAGACGGTCTCGCAGGCGCCATTGCCGGTGTCGTCGCGGCGCACGCTGGTGCCGCGACGAAAGGGCATGCCGTCGTCATGCCCGTACTCGGCGAGCCAGCCGCGGACGGCGATCTGGTCACCCGGGCGCACCGATCGGAGCAGCTTCGCGACCTTCGGATCGGCGGTCAGCAGGTGGTTGTTCGAGAAGCCCTGCTGGTCGAACCGCTCCCAGGTCTGCGAGTCGCGCGACGCCACGTAGCAGGTGAAGCTGCCGCTGGTGTAGGCGAGGTCGCGATACACCCCGCCGCGCAGGTTGTCGCCCCAGACGACACAGAGGTCGGCGACGTTCAGGTGGTCCTTCCACCAGCTCCGATGGGTCGGATTCCACCAGACGGAGGTGTCGTGCCGGCTCACCACCAGCCCGCGCAGCTCGTAGGTGTAGAGGGGCGCGACCGTGTAGTCGACGCCGCCGCTCGCGACGGTGAACGGTGCGCGGCGCTGTGCGACCTGGACCGGCTCGGGAAGCGACGCCGCCAGGATCGAGGGCACGGGCGGCAGGCGGTCGCGGAACCAGAGGCCACCGGCGACCATGAACAGGCTCGCGGCGAACAGCAGGCCGTTGAGGGTGTGGAGCATGAGGCAGATCCGCTGCGGATCCGCGGACCCTATCGCGCCCGGGGCCGGCGCCGGGCGCTGCGCGGGACGGGAGGACGGGGTCGCACGACCGTCGGCGGTGTGCGCCAGCCGAACGCGGCCTCGAAAACGAACGGGCCGCCCTGAGGCGGCCTCAAAAACGAACGGGCCGCCCTGAGGCGGCCTCAAAAACGAACGGGCCGCCTGAGGCGGCCCGTGGGCTCCCGGCGAACCGGTGGCGCCGTTACTGCAGCTTGATCTCGACGTCCACGCCGGCCGGCAGGTCCAGCTTCATCAGCGCATCGACGGTCTTGTCCGTCGGGTCGACGATGTCCATCAGGCGCTGGTGCGTGCGGATCTCGAACTGGTCGCGCGACGTCTTGTTCACGTGCGGCGAGCGCAGCACGTCGTAGCGCTGGATCCGCGTGGGCAGCGGCACCGGGCCGCGGACGACCGCGCCCGTGCGCTTCGCGGTCTCGACGATCTCGGCGGCCGACTGGTCGATCAGCTTGTAGTCGAACGCCTTGAGGCGAATCCGGATTTTCTGGCCTTGCATGGTGTTTCCTTCAAAGAGCGAGGCGGCCGGGAGGCCGCCGTGTGTGCACCGGAGTGCGGATTTCCTGCTTACTCGAGGATCTTGGCGACGACGCCGGCGCCAACGGTGCGACCGCCCTCGCGGATCGCGAAGCGCAGACCCTGCTCCATCGCGATCGGCGCAATCAGTGTCACCGTCATCTTCACGTTGTCTCCGGGCATCACCATCTCCACGCCCTCGGGCAACACCACCGAACCCGTC
>CAIUGQ010000543.1 GCA_903898725.1 uncultured Burkholderiales bacterium
CGCTGCCCGGCGGCGTCTGGGTCGACCGCATCGGCCCGCTCCGCATGCTCGCCCGCGCGCAGGCCGTCTCGGCGGCGGGCTGGAGCGCCGCGGTGCTCGCGGTCCTCGCGGGGTCGGGCGGCGCGCTGGCAGCGGCGGCCTTCGTCGCGTCGGCTGGCATGGTGCTCTTCGTGCTCGCGGCGGTGCCTGCCGTCCGCGCGATGGTGGCGCCCGCCGAGCTGTCGCGGGCGAACGCGCGCATCGAGCTGATCCGCGCGCTGGTCACGCTGCTCGCACCTGTGCTCGCGGGCCTGCTGGTGCAGCGGGTCTCTGCGGGCTGGGCGCCCGCCGCGGCGGCGGTGGCGTCGCTGGCGGCGATCGCCTGCGCGGTGCGCATGCGGGCGACCCGGGAGAGACCGGTACCGGACCCCGAAGCCGTGAACGTGCCGCAGCCGATGCCGATGCCGATGCCGCAGACCGCGACCGCGACCGCGACCGCGCCGCCCCGGCCGGTCCGCGAGCCGATGGTCCGCGCGATCGCCGAGGGCGCGCGGTTCGTCGCGGCGCATCCGCTGCTGCGTCCGATCGCGCTGTGCGCGGTCTGCTTCAACGTCGGGTTCTTCGTGCTGATCGCCGCATGGGTGCCGTACGCGCTCGGCGTGATCCGGCTCGACGCAGCCGGCGCGGGCCTGGCGCAGTCGGGCTACGGGGCGGGCCTGCTGGCGGGCGCGCTCGCCGCGCCGCGCCTGATCTCGCGGGCGAGCGAGCGCGCCGTGCTGATCGGCGGACCGGCGAGCGCGACCCTCGCCATGCTGCTGATGCTCGCCGTGCCCGGGGCCGCGGCCGGCTTCGCGGCGCAGGCGCTGGTCGGATTCGGCCCGATGCTCTGGCAGGTCTGCCGCACGACGCTCACCCAGCGCGCCACGCCGCCGGCACTGCTCGGGCGCGTCGGGGCGACCGTGCAGCTCGCGGTCTACGGCGTGCGCCCGCTCGGCGCGCTCGCCGGCGGCACGATCGCGCTGCATGCGGGCCCTGCGGCGGCGATCGCGACGGCCGCAGTCTGCTTCGCCGCGTCGACGCTGGTGATCGTGCTCTCGCGAGCCGGTCTCGAGTCCGGGCCGATCGCAGGCGACGGTGCTCGCCCCGGATAAGATGGGTCGTTGCGGACTCCATCCGCTCCGAGGTCTCCGATGTTCACTGCCACGACCGACGGCCGCACGACCGTGACCCCGCCTGCCTGCGTCCCGCGGGGCCGCGCTTGAAGGGCCCTCCGTCCCCCGCCGAGGTCGCCGCCGGCTATCCGGTCATCGGCCTGGTCCTGCAGGGGGGCGGCGCGCTCGGCGCCTACCAGGGCGGCGTCATCGAGGGGCTCGCGCAGGCGGGCATCGAGCCGAACTGGGTCGCCGGCATCTCGATCGGTGCGCTCAACGCGGCGATCGTCGCCGGCAACCCGCCCGAGCGCCGCGTCGAGCAGCTGCGCGCGTTCTGGGAGACGATCTGCCGCCCGCCGGTGCTGCCGGCCTCGCCGCTGAATGCGGTGCCCGCGATGCTGGAGCCGTGGCTGCACGGCTTCGATTCGGCGATGGTGGCGATCAACGCCGGCGAGGCCTGGCGCGCGCTGCTGGAGGGCCAGAACGGCTTCTTCGCGCCGCGCATGCCGCCGCCCTGGGCGGTCCACCGGCCCGGTCCCGGCGGCGCGAGCTGGTACGACACCGGGCCGCTGCGCGCCACGCTCGAGCGCTTCGTCGACTTCGACCGCATCGCCGCGCCCGGCTCGATGCGCGTGTCGGTCGGTGTGGTCGACGTCGCGAGCGGCAATTTCCGCTACTTCGACAATCGCGAGGAGCGGCTCGGGCCCGAGCACTTCATGGCCTCGGGGGCGCTGCCGCCGGGCTTTCCCGCCGTGAAGGTCGGCGAGTGCTGGTACTGGGACGGTGGCATCGTGTCGAACACGCCGCTGGCGGCGGTGCTCGGCCAGTCGCACCGGCGCGATGCGCTGGTCTTCCAGGTCGACCTGTGGAGCGCGCACGGGGCACTGCCGCGCGACCTGTTCGAGGTCGCGAACCGTCAGAAGGACATCCAGTTCTCGAGCCGCACGCGGCTGGTGACCGACGTGCTGCGCGCCGAGGCCGACCAGGCGAAGCTGCTGCGCGAGCTGCTCGAGCTGGTGCCGCCCGAGCGCCGCGACCACCCTGCGGCCCGGCGGGCCGCGGCGCTGGCCGATGACCGTCGCGTCAACGTCGTCCACCTGATCTACGACGACAAGGACTCCGAGGGCCACTTCAAGGACTATCAGTTCAGCCTGTTGTCGATGCGCGACCACTGGCGCACGGGACTGGCGAACCTGCAGGACACGCTCGCCCATCCCGACTGGCTCCAGCGCCCCGCACCGGGTGCGGGCGACTCGGCCTTCGTCACGCATGACGTGCATCGGGCGCGCCGGCGACGCTGATCGGCAGCAGGAGGCCGTGCGGGCCAGCGTGACGGTTGCTGGGGTCACGGCAGCCTGACACTCGTGGGAGGGGGCGCCCGACCGGGCTGCCGGCTCGGCAGGCTCGGCGCAGCGGTGCCGAGGCCTGCCCGGGCATCGGGATCGGCGGGATCTGGCGGGCCCGAGGCGGGTGAGCCGCGCCGGGACGGGCGCAGCGGACGCCGGAAAAGAAAAGGCCCGAGCCGTGAGGCTCGGGCCTGAAACCACCATTTGAGGAGGTGGAGGAGACAACTCGAATCCTACAGAGGGTTCTGGTGCGTTGCAACAATCCCCTTGGCCCGGCCGTCTCGGAAATCACGCAGTCGCCCGACGAACCGCAGCCTGGCTAGTACAAACGGATCAGTCGCCCGCTGCTGCAATGCGTCAGCCAAGGCCAAGCTTGGGTTTGGGGAATGGCATGGCACGCTGCGGCGTCGAGGCCGCCGAGCGAGCCTGCGAACGCTGTGCCGCAGCATGGCGAAGCCGATTTCCAGTCTTCACGCGCTTTGCCGGATGCTGCGGCGCACCGATCGTCGCGGGGCCTGCGGGCACCTGGCGCTCGGGTGCGGCGCATCCGGCCGACCGTGACCGGACGCCACCCTTTGTCCAGGGCGGGCCGGCGGGCCGCGTGGCGCGGCCCGTTCCGGAAACGGCAGTATCGGCCGGACTGTCCAGCCTTACTCGGCGACCGCGCCGCTGCGCTTGACCGCCTCGGTCCACTTCACCACGTCGCGGCGAAGCAGCTCGGTGAATGCCTGCGACCCGCCCGCGACGACCTCGAGACCGAGGCCGGCGAGCTTGTCCTTGACCTCCGGCAGCATCAGCGTCGCGTTGATCTCGCGGGTGAGCGTCGCGGCGATGTCGGCGGGCAGCCCGGGCGGGGCGAGCAGCGCGAGCCAGTTGTCGGCCTCGCCGCCCTGCACGCCCGACTCGGCGAGCGTCGGCAGGTCGGGCAGCGCCGGCGAGCGCTTGCTCGAGGCCAGCGCGAGCGCGCGCGCGCGGCCCGAGCGGATGTGCGGCAGCGAGGTGTTCACGCTGACCGCGGTCATCTGCACCTCGCCGGCGATCAGTGCCTGGATGGCCGGCGCGCCGCCCTTGTACGGCACGTGGATCATCTCCAGCCCTCCGGCGGCGTGCAGGAAGACCGTCTGCGCCAGGTGCGAGCCGTTGCCGGTGCCGGCCGACGAGAAGGTCAGCTTGCCGGGCTGCGACTTCACCAGCGCGATGAATTCCTGCGTGGTCTTGGCGGGGACCGACGGGTGCAGCAGCAGCACGGTCGGGAAGGCCGCGCTGAGCGAGACCGGGGTGAAGTCCTTGAACACGTCGTACTGCAGCCGCGAGCCGTAGAGCTGCGGCGCGATCGCGTGCGTGCCGGTGTCGGCGACGACGAGCAGATAGCCGTCGGCGGGCGCGCGCGCGACGCTCGCGCAGGCGATCGTGCCGCCGGCGCCGGTGCGGTTCTCGACGACCACGGGCTGCCCGATGCGTTCCGCCAGGCGCTGCGCGAGGATCCTGCCGAACGCGTCGGAGTTGCCGCCCGCCGCGTGCGGCACGACGATCTTCAGCGTGCGGGACGGGAAGGGCTGGGCGCGCGCGGCGCCGGGGACCGCGGCGAGCGCGGCGAGTGCGGTCAGGGCTCGGCGGCGGGCGGGCGCCGGGGGCCGCCCCATGCGGGGGGTGTCCATCGGGTGTCTCCTCGTGTCGCGCGCGGCATCGGCTGCGCCGCGCGTCGCTCGTCGGGATGATAAGCCGCCCGGCGCGCCCCTTGCTGAGCTCAGCTCGGCTCAGCTCAGCTCGGGTCGCCGTCGACGTACAGCCAGCGGCCGGCCTCGCGCACGAAGCGGCTGGTCTCGTGCAGGCGGGTCGCCCGCCCGCCGTCGCGGCAGCGTGCGACGAACTCCACGCTCGCATGGGTCTCGTCGATGCGGTGGAGGGCGCGCACCTCGAGGCCCAGCCACTTGGTTGCCGGGTCGATCGACAGACCTGCGGGTCGTGTGCCCGCATGCCAGGTGTCGAGCAGGTAGGGCACCAGCCCGAGCACGTAGGCGCTGTAGCGCGAGCGCATCAGCGATTCCGCATCGGGTGCGGCGAGGTGTCCGGGGCCGGCGTGCCAGCGGCCGCAGCAGGCGGCGTACGCGGCATCGCTGCCGCAGGGGCAGCGCAGGGCGCGAGGGTCCGGGGTGGCGCGAGACATCGCCGGCATCGTACGCGAGCGGGCCGGCCCTGCCTCGCACCGCCCGGCACCTGCCCCTGCACAGGCGAACGCCGGGCCCCTCGCGGGACCCGGCGTGCGGCGGTCTCGTCCCGTTCGGGGATCAGACGACGCGGAACACCGCCACGGTCCTGGCCAGCTGGTGCGCCTGGTCGGAGAGGCTCTCGGCGGCAGCGGCCGCCTCCTCGACGAGCGCCGCGTTCTGCTGCGTCATCTGGTCGATCTGGCCGACCGCCTGGTTGACCTGGGCGACGTTGTTCGACTGCTCGACCGACGCGTCGCTGATGCCCGAGATCAGGTCGTTGACCGCGTGCACGCGGCGCACCACCTCGTCGATCGCGGCACCCGCGTCGGCGGCGAGCTTGGTGCCGTGGCCGACCTGCTCGACGCTGTCGGTGATCAGCGTCTTGATCTCCTTGGCCGCCTGGGCGCTGCGCTGCGCGAGGTTGCGGACCTCGGTGGCGACCACCGCGAAGCCGCGGCCCTGCTCGCCGGCCCGCGCGGCCTCGACCGCGGCGTTCAGCGCGAGGATGTTGGTCTGGAACGCGATGCCGTCGATCACGCCGATGATGTCGGCGATCCGGCGGCTCTGCGAGGCGATCTCGCTCATCGTCGAGACCACGCGTCCGACCACCTCGCCGCCCTGCGCCGCGGCGCGGTTGGCATCGCCCGCGAGCACCGAGGCCTCGCGCGCCGAGCCGCTGTTCTGCGAGACGGCCGAGGTCATCTGCTCCATCGAGGCCGCGGTCTGCTGCAGGCTGCTCGCCTGTTCCTCGGTCCGCTGCGACAGGTCCTGGTTGCCGGTGGCGATCTGCGACGACGCGCCGGCGATCTGGTCCACGCCGGCACGCACTTCGGAGACGATCGAGCGCAGCGAGGCGTTCATCGCACCCAGCGCGGCGGTCAGGCTGCTCGTGTCGCCGGCCTTCACGGTCACGGTGCGCGACAGGTCGCCCGCCGCGATCGCCCGGGCCAGATCGACCGCGGTCTCGGGTTCGCCGCCGAGCTGCGAGAGCAGCCGCCGCGTGACCCAGGTCGTCGCCCCGATGCCGGTCAGCGCGGCCACGACGAACAGCACGGCCAGCGCGCCGAGCAGCATGCGCTCGGTGGCCATGCCCTGGTCGTGGAGCTGCTTGGCGACATCGAGCTGCAGCGTGGTCAGAGTGTTGACGTCGGCCGACACCGGATCGATCGCCGGATACAGCGCCTTCGCGGCGAACTCGACGAGCGCGTCGCGGTCGCGCGCGGCGAGGATGCGCAGCAGCGTCTGGGTCGCGGCATCGGCCGCGCTCATCGAGGTCCGCGTCTTCTCGGCGAGCTTGGCCTCGTCGGGCGTCAGCGTCGTCGCCATGTACTGCGTCCAGGTCTCCGAGATCGTCTTGCGGGCGGTCTCCACCGAGGTGGTCGCCTGCTCGAAGGTCTGTCCGCCGTCGCGCGCCTGGTGCGCGGTGTCGACGATGTTGACCGCGTACATGTCCGCGATCGTCTTGAGCTGCTTGAGCGCGACCACGCGGTCCTCGTAGACCGACTTGAGTGCCTGCGAGCCGTTGTGGACCGCCCACGCCGAGAGCGCGGACACGATCAGCAGGCAGGTCATCGGAATGGCCGCCAGCATCAGCAGGCGTGAGCGGAGCGAGAGTCGGTTCATGGTGCGTGTCGATCCTGTGCGGCGCGTCGGCCGGGGCGTCCCGGTGTCGCGTCGATCGCGTCCGGTACAGGAACAGACGGTAGCGATGCGACCGGGGCACGCCTACCCGGGTCGCCGCCGGGGCCGGCGCGAAGAACCCGGGTGCTCACCCGGGGTGCGCGCGGGGACAGTGACGTCCGTCACGTACCGCCGACCGTCGATCCGCGCCGCTCGTCGGATCGCGGCGGGAACGAACGGTGCCCGGGGGCCGCGCGTGCGGCGCACGGACCGCGGCGACGCCTCGCGCGGGATGCGACGGCCGGTCGTCGCGCCGCCGCCGACGCGCGGGTCCGCGCATGCGCCCGTGTGTCAGTACGCCAGTGCACCAGCGCGGCAGTGCGCCGATGCGCCGCTGCGCCCGTGCGCTCGTGCGTCAGACGGTGCCGTCGGCGTGCAGGGCGGCGATCTCCGCGTCGCCGTAGCCGGCCTCGCGCAGCACCTCGTCGGTGTGCTCGCCCAGCCGCGGCGCACGCCGGCGGAACGCCGCCGGCGTCGCGTGCAGCTCGAAGGTCGGCACCGCGACCGGCACCGGCACCGGCGAATCGGGATGCGCGACCGGATGCAGGTAGCCGCCGGCGCGCACCTGCTCGTGATCGAGCGCCTGCTGCGGCGTGAGCACCGGGCCGGCGGGAATCCGCGAGCGGCCGAGCGCGCCGAGTGCCTCGTCGGTCGACAGCATCGCGCACCACTGCTGCGTGCGCGCCGAGAGCAGCGCACCGTGCTCGCCGCGCGCGAGGTCGTCGGCGAAGCGCGGATCGGCCTTCCACCCCGGTTCGCCCACCAGCTCGCACCAGCGCGCGAAGATGCCGTCGCCCACCACCTGCAGCACGATCCAGCCGTCGCGGGTGCGGAACAGGTCGACCGGCCCCGCGGTCTGGCCGCGGTTGCCGGTGGGCACGCGGTTCGGCGCGCGCAGCGCCTGCTCGATCAGCAGCGGGTTGTTCGCCATCAGCGCCGAGCGCAGCAGCGAGCCCTCGACCACCTGCCCGCGGCCGGTGCTCGCGCGCGCCATCAGCGCCGCCAGCGTGCCGATCGCGCAGTTGGCCGCCGTCATGAAGTCGACCCAGTTCACGTTGGCGCGATAGGGCTGATCCTCGGTGCCGGTCATGTACACGCCGCCCGCCATCACCTGACCGACCGAATCGAAGCCGACGCGATCGGCCCAGGGCCCCTGCGAGCCGTAGGCCGAGGCGGTCACCA
Organism: uncultured Burkholderiales bacterium; assembly: GCA_903898725.1. Lineage (GTDB taxonomy): Bacteria > Pseudomonadota > Gammaproteobacteria > Burkholderiales > Burkholderiaceae_E > UBA4615. The sequence continues at coordinate 7,549 of CAIUGQ010000543.1, forward strand.
GGATCACCCGCGGATTGATCGCCGACAGCGTGGGGTAGTCGAGTCCGAGCGAGACGAGGCCCGCACG
>CAIUGQ010000544.1 GCA_903898725.1 uncultured Burkholderiales bacterium
CCGGCGAGCGTCACCCTCGCGCCCGGCGCGCTCGACGAACCGGCCTCGCTCGCGCTGCTCGCCGCGCACGGCGTGCCGGCGATCGATGCGCGCGTGGCCGGCGATGCGCAGGCCGCCGCAGCGATCGCCGCCGCCGCACCCGCCGGTTCGCGCTTCGCGGTGAAGGTGGTGTCGCCGGACATCCTGCACAAGACCGACGTCGGCGGCGTGCGGCTGGGGGTGGCCCCTGCCGACGCTGCGGCGGCGTTCGAGGCCGTCACCGGCGCCGCGCGGCGCGCCCAGCCGGCGGCGCGCATCGATGGCGCGCTGCTCGCGCCGATGGTGGCGGGGGGCGTCGAGTGCATCCTCGGGGTGCGCGACGATCCGGTGTTCGGGCCGGTGGTGATGTTCGGACTCGGCGGCGCCTTCGTCGAGGTGCTGCACGACGTGTCGATCCGCGTCGCCCCGCTGACCCGCGACGACGCGATCGCGATGATCCGCGAGGTCCGCGCGTTCCCGCTGCTCGATGGCGCCCGTGGCCGCGCGAAGTGCGACCTCGACGCGCTGGCGGACGCGCTGCTCGCGATGTCGCGCCTGGCGATGGCCACGCGCGGCACGCTGGACAGCATCGACGTGAATCCCTTCGTCTCGTTCGCGCCGGGGGCGGGGCCGGGCGGCGTGTCGGCGCTGGCGCTGGATGCGGTCGTCATCGGCCGGGACACTGCCTGAGGACGTGACGGACCGTCCGGTCCGATGGAGATCGAGATGGTCACGAACGATACGACCCCGGCCGATCCCGGCCGGGCCTGGGCCGACGCGATCGCGCTGCAGACCTGCCTGTGGCTTTACCCGCTCTACGAGATGTCGCGCATGCGCGCGGCGACCGCGACGCGGCGCGACGCACAGGGTCGCTTCGTCGACGCCGATCCCGGCTCGACGAAGCGCTGGGTCAATGCCTTCATCCACGCGCGCCGGCTGCTCGGGGCCGGCGGCAGCCGGGTGGTGACACCCAACAACGACACGCTCTACAGCAACGCCTGGCTCGACCTCTCGCGAGGGCCGGTGGTCATCGAGGTGCCCGACACCGCCGATCGCTACTACGTCCTGGGGTTCCTGGACTTCTGGACGAATCCGTTCGCCCACGTCGGTCGCCGCCTCAACGGCACGGGCGCCGGCACCTTCCTGGTCACCGGTCCGGGCTGGTCGGGGGAGGTGCCCGCGGGCATGACGCGGGTCGCCGCGCCCACCGACCACGTCTGGATCATCGGCCGCATCATGGTCGAAGGGCCCGAGGACGTGCCGGCGGTCAATGCGCTGCAGGACGCGTTCCACATGGCGCCGCTGGCGGCCTGGCTTCGCGGCGAGCGGCTGGCGCCCGAGGTGCTCGACACCGGCCTCGATCCGAAGGCGCCGCGCGACGCCGCGCGCTTCGTCGAGGTCGTGGGCCGCGCGCTGCGCGAGAACCCGCCGCCGGCCGAGCAGCGCGTGCTGCTCGCCGACGCCGCACGGCTCGGCCTGGACGGCGGGCTCGCCCCCGAGGTGCCGCGACTGCCCGAGGCGCTCGCGCGGCCCGCGATCGAGCGTGCGCTCGCGATCGCCGATGCGCTGCTCGACCTGGGCGACTCGGGCGAGACCGTGGCTGCGCGCGGCGGCTGGAGCGTGCCGCTGGTGCTGGGCGAGTCGTTCGGACACGACTGGCACCGGCGTGCGGTGGTGGCGAGGCGCTACATCGGCGCGCTCGCGAGTGCCGAGGCGTTCTACCCGATGGCGCACGCCGACTCGGCGGGCCGACCGCTGTCGGGCGAACACCGGTATACCATCCGGTTCCCGCCCGGCGGCGAGCCCCCCGTCGACAGCTTCTGGTCGCTCACGATGTACGACAGCCGAGACTGCATGCTGGTGCCGAACGGACTCGAGCGATACCGGATCGGCGACCGCTCGCGAGGCCTGGTGCGCGACGCCGACGGCGGCCTGACGCTGCACCTGCAGCACGCCTCGCCCGGTGCGGCTCTCGAGGCGAACTGGCTGCCCGCGCCCGCCGGGCGCTTCTACCTGTGCCTGCGTGCCTACCAGCCGAGGCCCGAACTGCTCGACGGGCGCTGGCGGGCGCCGGACATCGTGCGTGGCGGCTGAGTCCGTCCGCGACGCACCGGACCCTCGTCCGGTTCGTCTGCCGGCCCGGCGCGTCGATGCGCAGGGCCGGGTGCGGGTCGACGGGCGCGCCATCGTCGCGCTGGCACTGCCGCTGTTCGTCAACTCCAGCCTGCAGGCCGTCCTCAACCTCACCGACACCTGGTTCATCGGCCGCATCTCGGCGCAGGCGGTCGCGGCGGTCGGCGGCGTCTACTGGATCGTGCTCGGTTCGCTGCTGCTGCTGGGCGGCGTCGGCATGGTGGTGCAGGCGTTCGCCGCACAGGCGTTCGGCGGCGGACGGCGACGGCGCGCCGCGCTCGCCGCCTGGTCCGGACTGTGGGCGTCGCTCGTGCTGGTGCCGGTGTTCGCCGCGCTCGCGGCCGCGGGGCCGTGGGTGGTGCCGCTGCTCGGCATGCCGCCCGAGCTGCAGGCCATGTCGGTCGACTACTGGATGCCCCGGATGCTCGGCGGGGGCGCGGCGATCGCGCTCTGGTCGGTGCTGTCGTTCTTCAACGGCGTGGGCCATGTGCGGCGTGCGCTCGCGGTCAATGCGGTGGTCGCGGTGCTCAATGCGGGCCTCAACGAGTGGCTGATGTTCGGGCTGGGGCTGGGCGTCGCCGGTGCGGCCTGGGCGACCACGCTGTCGATCTGCGCCGGACTGGCGCTGGCGATCGCGATGTTCTGCCGCGCCCCGTACCGGCACGCCTACGCATCGACACGCATGTGGCGGCCACGCGTGCGCGCCATCGTCGCCACCGTGACCACGGGCCTTCCGGTCGGCCTGTCGATCGCCTTCGACGTCCTCGGGCTGGCGGCGTTCCAGGCGATGCTGACGCGGCTCGGGGCGGTGCCGGGCGCAGCGAGCCAGATCGTGATGATGCTGACCTCGATCGCCTACATGCCGGCGGTGGGGCTGGGCATGGCGGGCACCACGCTGGTGGGCCAGTCGATCGGCGCGGGTGATCGGGACTGGGCGCGCCGTGTCGGCGACCGGACGATCATGCTGGCGGTGGCCTACATGTTCCTCACCGGGATCGCGCTGGCCGCAGCCGGCCCGTGGCTGCTGCCCCGCTTCGTCGCCGCCTCCGATCCGCAGGCGGTCGAGGTGGTGGCGCTCGGCCTGACGCTGCTGTGGATCGCCGCGGCCTACCAGTTCTTCGACGGCCTCAACATCGGCTGCGGCTTCTGCCTGCGGGGTGCGGGCGACACGCGCTTCCCGGC
>CAIUGQ010000545.1 GCA_903898725.1 uncultured Burkholderiales bacterium
CCTCGAAGAAGTTGAGGATCGCGTCCAGCCCGCAGTGGTTGATTGCGTGCGTGGTCTCGTCGCGCACGACGGGCTTGGCATGGAAGGCCACCGACAGGCCCGCGATCGACATCATCCGCAGGTCGTTGGCGCCGTCGCCGACGACGATCGTCTGTGCGCTCGAGCAGCCGATCTGCGCGCAGGTCTGCTCGACGATGCGCTGCTTGGCGTCGGCGTTGACGATCGGACCCAGCAGACGGCCCGTCAGCCGGCCCTCGGCGACCTCGAGCAGGTTCGAGCGCGAGAGGTCCAGCCCGAGCCGCCTGCGCAGCCGCTCGGTGAAGAAGGTGAAGCCGCCGGAGACCACCAGCGTGCGCAGTCCGGCGGCCCGCAGCGCTGCGACCAGGGGCTCGGCGCCGGGCGACAGGCGGACCCGCTCCTCCCAGACCCGCTCCAGCGTCGTCTCCGGCAGGCCGGCGAGCAGCGCCACCCGCCGTCTGAGGCTCTCGTCGTAGTCGGCGATCTCGCCGCGCATCGCCGCCTCGGTGATCGCGGCGACTTCCGCCTTCCGTCCGACATAGTCGGCGATCTCGTCGACGCACTCGATGGTGATCAGCGTCGAATCCATGTCGAAGGCGGCCAGCCGGAAGTCGGCGAGCCGCAGGCCCGGCGCGACGACCTCGGCATCGACCCGCCAGGTGTCGGCGAGCTCGGACAGGCGCTCGCCGTCGAGCTCGGCCGATGCCCAGGCGGCGAGCGAGCCGGTACGTCGGACGGGGAGGGCGCCGACCGCCGCGGTGAACGCGGCGACGGCGTCGTCGGCGAGTCGGGGGTGCTGGACGACGAGTCGGCTCATGGGGTCACGCCGACAGTGCCTTGAGGATCTCGCGCAGCCGCTGCACGCGCTGGGCGAGATCGGGGGTCTTGAGCGTGAAGCGCAGCCGGTCCTGCCCGGAGAGCTTGACGTCCCGGCGCGACTGGATGAAGCGGATGATCTTCTCCGGCGGCAGCGGCGGGTTCGGCACGAAGGTCATCACCACCGCCTCGGCGGCGGCGTCGATGCGGGCGACGCCCAGCGGGGCCGACAGGATCCGCAGCCGGTGCGTCTCGATCAGCGCGCGGGCCGGCTCGGGCAGCTTGCCGAAGCGGTCGACCAGCTCCTCCTGCATGCCGTCGAGCGCGTCGAGCGTCGAGCAGTTGGCCAGCCGCTTGTACAGCGTGAGCCGCTCGTTGACGTCCCCGCAGTACTCCGCCGGCAGCAGCGCGGGCACGTGCAGGTTGATCTCGGTGACCGCCTCGAGCGGCGCCGACAGGTCGGGTTCGCGCCCGTTCTTCAGGGCCCGCACCGCCTGGTTGAGCATGTCCGCGTAGAGGCCGAAGCCCACCTCCTGCATGTCACCCGACTGGGAGTCGCCGAGCACCTCGCCGGCGCCGCGGATCTCGAGGTCGTGCATCGCCAGGAAGAAGCCGGAGCCCAGCTCCTCCATCGCCTGGATCGCCTCGAGCCGCTTGGTGGCGTCCTTGGTGATCGCACCCTCGTCGGGGATCAGCAGGTAGGCGTAGGCCTGGTGATGGGAGCGGCCGACGCGCCCGCGCAGCTGGTGGAGCTGCGCGAGGCCGAACTTGTCCGCGCGGTGCATGACGATGGTGTTGGCGGTCGGCACGTCGATGCCGGTCTCGATGATCGTCGTGCACAGCAGCACGTTGGCGCGCTGCGCGTGGAACTCGCGCATCACCCGCTCGAGCTCGCGCTCGTTCATCTGGCCGTGGGCCACCACCACCCGCGCCTCGGGCACCAGCTTCTCGAGCATCTGGCGCCGGTTCTCGATCGTCTCGACCTCGTTGTGCAGGAAGTACGCCTGGCCGCCGCGCCGCAGCTCGCGCAGCAGCGCCTCGCGGATCGTCCCTTCGGTCTCGGCCCGCACGAAGGTCTTGATGGCGAGCCGCTTCTGAGGCGCGGTGGCGATCACCGAGAAGTCGCGGATGCCCTCGAGGCTCATCGCGAGCGTGCGCGGGATCGGAGTCGCGGTCAGGGTCAGCACGTCGACCTCCGCACGCAGCGCCTTGAGCGCCTCCTTCTGCCGCACGCCGAAGCGGTGCTCCTCGTCGATGATCACCAGACCCAGCCGCTTGAAGGCCACGTCCTTGCCGAGCAGCTTGTGGGTGCCGATGACGATGTCGATCGAGCCGTCGGCCAGGCCCTCCATCGCCGCCCGGATCTCCTTCGGGCTGCGGAACCGGGACAGCTCGGCCAGCTTGATCGGCCAGTTCGAGAAGCGGTCCTTGAAGGTTTCGTAATGCTGCTCGGCGAGCAGCGTCGTCGGGCACAGGATGACCACCTGCTTGCCGTCGGCGGCCGCCACGAAGGCCGCGCGCAGCGCGACCTCGGTCTTGCCGAAGCCCACGTCGCCGCAGATCAGCCGGTCCATCGGCTTGCCCGACACCAGGTCCTGCGTGACCGCGTGGATGGCAGCGAGCTGGTCGGGGGTCTCGTCGAAGCCGAAGCCCTCGGCGAACAGTTCGTAGTCGCGTGCGTCGAAGCTGAACGCATGGCCCTGGCGCGCGGCGCGGCGGGCGTAGAGGTTGAGCAGCTCCGCGGCGGTGTCGCGGGCACGCTTGGCGGCCTTCTGCTTGGCGCGCTCCCACTGGCCCGAACCGAGCCCGTGCAGCGGCGCCTCCTCGGGCGAGGCCCCGGAGTAGCGACCGATCAGGTGCAGCTGCGAGACCGGCACGTAGAGCGTCGCCTCGTTCGCGTAGGCCAGGTGCAGGAACTCGGTCGGACCGTCGCCGAGGTCGAGGTTGACCAGCCCGCGGTAGCGGCCGATGCCGTGCTGCGCATGCACCACCGGGTCGCCGAGCGACAGCTCGGAGAGGTCCCGGATGATCGCGTCGACGTCGGTCACCGCCTCCTGACGGCGGCCGCGCCGGCGCTTGGCCGTGCCGGCGAACAGTTCGCTCTCGGTGACCACCGCGATGCCCGGCTCGCCGGTGCGTCGGAAGCCCTCGGCGATCGGACCGATGCCGAGGGCGCGGGTCAGACCGGTGTCGGCGAAGCCGCGCCAGTCGTCGACCTGCGGCAGATCGAGGCCGTGCTCGGCGAGCAGCTGCGCGAGCGTCTCGCGCCGGCCCGCGGACTCGGCGAGGATCAGCACGCGATCGTCGGTGGAGTCGAGCCATGACGACAGTCGCGAGAGCGGGGCGTCGGCCCGACGCTCGACGGCCATCGGCGGCAGCGCCGAAGAATGCGGCGCGCGCCGGGACGCGGGCTCCGCCGGGGCGGGTGCCGGTTCGGCCGAAGCGAGGGCGGGGGCGGGCAGCTCCTCGGTCGCCGCAAGCGCGCTGCGCGGCTCGCGCAGCGCATACCGGCCGTGCGCGCGGGCGGCGACGAAGAAGGGCTCCACGCCGAGGAACAGCTCGTCGGGCCGCAGCAGCGGCCGCTGCGAATCGTTGGCGAGGAATCGGTGCCGCTGCGCGGTCTCCTCGGTGAAGCGGCGGCCGGCGGCGTCCACGTCGCCGTGGGTCGCGATCAGGGCGTCCGGCGGCAGGTAGTCGAACAGCGTCGCGGTCGACTCGAAGAACAGCGGCAGCCAGTACTCGATGCCCGCGCTCGCGATGCCGTTGCCGACGTCCCGGTACGGGCCCGCCTTCGAGGGATCACCCTCGAAGCGCTCGCGCCAGCGGCCTCGGAAGGCCGTGCGAGCGGCGTCGTCGAGCGGGAACTCCCGACCCGGCAGGATCTGCACCGAGTCGACCGGATAGAGGCTGCGCTGGGAGTCCGGGTCGAAGGCACGGATCGACTCGATCTCGTCGCCGAACAGGTCGAGCCGGTACGGCAGCGTCGAGCCCATCGGGTACAGGTCGATCAGGCCGCCGCGCACGCAGAACTCGCCCGGCCGCACGACCTGCGACACATGCTCGTAGCCCGCGAGCGAGAGCTGTCCGCGCAGCCCGGTCTCGTCGAGCTTCTGGGCCTTGCGGAACGAGAAGGTGTGGCCCGCGACGAACGAGGCGGGCGGCAGGCGGTGCAGCGCGGTGGTCGCCGCGACGACGAGCAGGTCCACACGTCGCCCCTGCAGCTCGAACAGGGTGGCGAGCCGGTCCGAGACCAGATCCTGGTGCGGCGAGAA
>CAIUGQ010000546.1 GCA_903898725.1 uncultured Burkholderiales bacterium
GCGGCAGGGGGAACCGGGTGGGCCACTCGTCCAGGCGCGGCCGCGCCTCCCGCCTCTCGACCCGCGCGAGGGCCATCGCCATCGCCTCGGGCCGGATCAGCAGCAGCGTGCCCTTGAGGTGGTCGTCGAGGCGCCACTGCTGGACCTGCCCCGGTCGCACCCACAGCGCGTCCCCGCCACGCAGCCGAACCTGCTCGAAATCCACCATGTGATCGCTCTCGCCGCCCTGGGCGAGGAGCAGCAGGTGAAAGCGCAGCCGCTGCGGCGCCTGCAGGGTCTCCGGTGCCCGTCTTCGAAGCGCAGACAGCGTCAGGATGTCCACACCCCAGCGGGTGCGACGCGAATCCCGGAAGCGGATCTCCGGGATGGCCGTGCGCTTCGAAGGCATGTCGATCGATCGTACCGTCACTGCAGATGACGCATTTCTACCATACACGGATCGAATTCCACCTTGTCCGCGCAGCACCGATTCCAGAGACTCGGGCCCCACCGAGGAGGAGCACGAGACCATGGAACATCCCGACTACATCATCGTCGGCGCCGGCGCAGCCGGCCCGGTGCTGGCCGCCCGCCTGAGCGAGGATCCCGCCGTCAGCGTCGTGCTGCTCGAGGCCGGTAGCGAGAACACCAACGACGTCGGACGCATGCAGGGCGCGTTCTTCCACACCTGGTCGGGAGCGATGAACTGGCAGTACCGGTCGACGCCCCAGCCGACGCTCGACGGCCGCGTCATCGACCAGCCACGCGGCCGCGTGATGGGCGGGTCCACCGCCATCAACGTCGGTGCCTGGCTGCGCGGCTGCGCCGCCGACTACGACGCCTGGGAGGCCGCCGGCGCGACCGGCTGGAATTGGCAGGCTGCCCTGGCGGTCTACCGGGCCATCGAGGACACCGACCGCGGTCCGAACGCCTGGCGCGGCCGCGGCGGACCGCTGAGCATGCAGGACCTACCGACGCCGACGCCCTTCTCCGACCAGTTGCTGCACGCCTTCACCCATGCCGGCTTCGGCGACCGCGGCGATGCCAACGGCGAATCGCCGTACGTCGCCGACCGGTACCAGACCCTGTTCCCCGACGGCGTCCGACGCACGCCGGCCGACGCCTACCTCGACCCGACGGTCCGCGCCCGCCCGAACCTGCGGATCGTCACCGACGCGACGGTCACCCGCGTGGACATCGACGGTGCGCGCGCCCGCGGCATTACCTACCTGCAAGGCGGCGAGACGCATGCGCTCGCCTGCCGCCGTGAGGTCATCCTGTGCGCGGGGGCCTTCAACACGCCGCAGCTGCTGATGCTCTCGGGCATCGGCCCGCGCGACGAGCTCGACGCGCTCGGCATCGCCTGTGTGGCCGATGTCCCCGGCGTCGGCCGCAACCTGCAGGACCACCTGCTCGTCTCGCTGCGCGGCCTCGCGCCGGTCGGCGTGAACGTGTCGTACCCCTTCTGGGCCGGGCCCGCCGAGATCGAGCAGTGGCGAGGCGACCGCTCCGGTCCGGCGCGCTATTGGGCGCAGAACGGCGTCGGGATCGTGCGCATGTCCGCCGACTCGCCGGGGCCCGACGTGGAGCTGATGTTCCAGTACAACCCGGATGTCTCTACC
>CAIUGQ010000547.1 GCA_903898725.1 uncultured Burkholderiales bacterium
AACGGGTGGTGCACCGCGACCCAGCGGTCCTCGGCCTCGTCGTGCTCGAACATCGGGAAGTCGACGACCCACAGCGGCTGCCACGAGGCCTCGAAGAGGCCGTGCTTGCGGCCGAACTCGGAGTGCCCGATCTTCACGCGCAGCGCGCCCATCGCGTCGTTGACGACCTTGGCCTTGTCGGCGCCGAAGAAGACGATGTCGCCGTCGCGCGCGCCGGTCTTGGCGAGCAGCGTGTCGAGCGCGCCATCGTGCAGGTTCTTGACGATCGGCGACTGCATGCCGTCGCGGCCCTTCGAGGCGTCGTTGATCTTGATGTAGGCCAGGCCCTTGGCGCCGTAGATGCCGACGAACTTGGTGTACGCGTCGATCTCGCTGCGCGGCATCTCGGCGCCGCCGGGCACGCGCAGCGCGACCACGCGCCCGCCGTCCATCTGCGCCGCCGCCGAGAACACCTTGAAGTCGACGTCGCGCATCGCGTCGGTCATCTCGGTGAACTGCAGCTTCACCCGCAGGTCGGGCTTGTCGGAGCCGTACAGCCGCATCGCGTCGGCGTAGGTCATCGTCGGGAACTGGCCCGAGAGCTGCACGCCCTGCACGTCGCGGAACACCGTGCGGATCATCTCCTCGAAGATCGCGCGGATCTCGACCTCGTCGAGGAACGAGGTCTCGCAGTCGATCTGCGTGAACTCGGGCTGACGGTCGGCCCGCAGGTCCTCGTCACGGAAGCACTTGGTGATCTGGTAGTAGCGGTCGAAGCCCGCGACCATCAGCAGCTGCTTGAAGAGCTGCGGCGACTGCGGCAGCGCGAAGAACTGGCCGGCGTTCACGCGCGACGGCACCAGGTAGTCGCGCGCGCCCTCGGGCGTGCTCTTCGTCAGCATCGGGGTCTCGATGTCGATGAAGCCGAGCGAGTCGAGGTACTTGCGCACCGCCATCGCGACCTTGTAGCGCAGCATCATGTTCTGCTGCATCTGCGGCCGGCGCAGGTCGAGCACCCGGTGCGTCAGGCGGGTGGTCTCCGACAGGTTGTCGTCGTCGAGCTGGAACGGCGGCGTCACCGAGGCGTTCAGCACCTCGAGCTCGTGGCACAGGATCTCGATCTGGCCGCTGCGGATGCCGGCGTTCTCGGTGCCCGCCGGGCGGCGGCGCACGAGGCCGGTGATCCGCACGCAGAACTCGTTGCGGACGTTCTCGGCGACCTTGAACATCTCGGCGCGGTCCGGATCGCAGACGACCTGCGCGAGGCCCGCGCGGTCGCGCAGGTCGATGAAGATCACGCCACCGTGATCACGGCGCCGGTGCACCCAGCCGAACAGGGTCACGACGGCGTCGAGGCGGTCGAGGGAGACCTCGCCGGTGTAGCAGGTACGCATGCTCAGTGGATCTCCGCTTGGATCTTCGTGTTCGGGCCGCGCGAGCCGCCGGGCGGGCGGGTCGGGGGCGAGACGACGCCCATCGACACGATGTACTTGAGGGCCTCGTCGACGCTCATGTCGAGCTCGATGGTGTCCTCCCGACGCATCATCAGGAAGAAGCCCGAGGTGGGATTGGGGGTGGTGGGCACGTAGATCGACACCATCTCGGCGCCCGCGCCGGCATCGGCGTCGAGCGGCGCGGCCTGCATCACGCTGCGCCTGACCTCCTCGGCCGGCGTGCCCGTCATGAAGCCGATGGTCCAGCTGCCCTGGCGCGGGTACTCCACCAGCAGCGCCTTGCGAAAGGCGTTGCCCTGCGGCGAGAGCAGGGTGTCGCTGACCTGCTTCACGCTCGAGTAGATGGTGCGCACGATCGGGATGCGCGAGAGCAGCCCCTCCCAGACGCGCACCAGGCGCTGACCGAGGAAGTTGGCGGTCAGCACGCCGGTCACGAAGATGATCAGCACCGTCAGCAGCGCGCCGAGGCCCGGCAGGTGCCGCCCGAACAGCTGCACCGGCTGCCAGCCCGACGGCAGCAGCGACAGGCTCAGGTCCATCGTGGTCACGACCAGGTTCATGACCCACAGCGTGATGCCGATCGGGACCCAGATCAGCAGACCGGTGATGAAGTAGCGGCGGAACATCGGGTGCTCGATGCGACAGGAGGGTGGGGGTGCCCATGCGGACGCGTGCCGGCGCGGGGCGCCGGCGCCGCGGCCGTGCTCAGGACTCGGGGGTCGACTTGGCCGGCGGC
>CAIUGQ010000548.1 GCA_903898725.1 uncultured Burkholderiales bacterium
CATCGTGATCGGGCTCCGTGCCGGGCGCCGCCGCGGTCGGGCGGCGCCTCGTGATCCGCGCGGGCCGTGCGGCGCCCGCGCGCGTCGCTCACTTCGCGTACGTCCTGAACTCGGGCTTGCGCTTCTCCGTCTGCGCCGTCACGCCCTCGCGGGACTCGTCGGTGTCGTAGTAGAGCTTGAGCGCGAGCATGCCCATGCCGGCGATGCCGGCCTGATGCGCGGTGTCCATGTTGAAGCTGCGCTTGGCGATGGCGAGCGCCGTCGGGCTGCGCTCGCAGATGGTCTCGGCCCATTCCTGCACGGTGGCGTCGAGCTGCTCGTGCGGCACGCAGAGGTTGGCCAGCCCCATTGCCACGGCTTCCTGACCGGAGTAGCGCTTGTTCAGGTACCACATCTCGCGGGCCTTCTTCTCGCCGACGACGCGCGCGAGGAAGGCCGTGCCGTAGCCCGGATCGACCGAGCCCATCTTCGGGCCCACCTGGCCGAAGATCGCCTTCTCCGAGGCGATGGTCAGGTCGCAGATCGTGCACAGCACGTTGCCGCCGCCGATGGCGAAGCCCTGCACGCGGGCGATGACCGGCTTGGGCACGTCGCGGATGGCGGTGTGCAGCTCCTCCATCGGCAGGCCGATGGTGCCGCGCCCGTCGTAGTTGCCGTCGTGCGCGGACTGGTCGCCGCCGGTGCAGAAGGCACGTTCGCCGGCGCCCGCGAGCACGATCGCGCCGATCGAGCGGTCGTAGCCGGCGCGGTTCAGCGCGCGGATCAGCTCGTCGCAGGTGGTGCCGCGGAAGGCATTCATCTTCTCCGGGCGGTTGATCGTGATCCAGGCGACGCCGTTGCGGACTTCGTACAGCAGGTCTTCGTAGTCGGAGGTGCTCATGGTTCGGATTCCGTGTGTGAAGGGCCGGATCAGCCGGCCATGGTCAGGCCGCCGGAGACGCTCAGCACCTGGCCGGTGACATAGCCGGCGTCGTCGCTGGCGAAGAAGAGGATCGCGCCGGGCAGGTCGTCGGGCTGGCCGATGCGCCCGAGCGGGATCGAGCGGGTGAACGCGTCGATCAGCTTCTCGGGGTTGCCGGCGCCGGCCTTGTAGTCCTCGAACAGCGCGGTCTGGGTCGGGCCGGGGCACACGACGTTGACGGTGATGCCGTGGCGGGCGTGCTCGCGGGCGATGGTCTTGGAGAAGGCGACCAGGCCGCCCTTGCAGGCGGCATACACCGCCTCGCCCGAGGAACCGACGCGGGCGGCATCGGACGACACGTTGATGATTCGCCCGCTGCGCCGCTCCACCATGCCGGGCAGCACCGCATGGTGCATGTGCAGCGCGCCGGTCAGGTTGATGGCGATGAGCCGGTCCCAGTGGGCGGGCTCGGTCTTGGTGAAGGGCTTGAAGATGTCCCAGCCAGCGTTGTTGACCAGCACGTCGATCGGGCCGAGCTCGGTGCGCACGCCGGCGATCGCGGCATCGACGCTCGCGCGCTCGGTGATGTCGCAGCGGAACGCCGCGGCGGTGCCGCCGGCCTCGCGCACCGCCGCGGCGGTGGCCTGCGCGGTCTCGAGGTTCAGGTCGAGCACCGCCACGCGCGCGCCCTCCGCGCCGAAGCGGCGGCAGGTGGCGCCGCCGATGCCGCCGCCGCCGCCGGTGACGACGACGACCTTGCCGCTGAATCGATCCATGGTGTCTCCTCCTGTGCGGTGCAGGGCCGGGGTTTCGTCCCGCCTGCATTTACGTCAATATATCGACATATCGTACGGCAGGCCACCGAGGCCTGCAAGGGGGACGAGGTGGCGACGCCAGCACGAAAGATCCGGAATGTTGCGACGCAACGAGAGGAAGAGGCCGATTCGGTGAAGCTGGAGCTGGCCAATCGCCTGTTCTTCCGGCTCTACCAGTGCGCAAACATGTTGCATAAAACCGGCAGCCGCGCGGTCGAGGCCGAGGGGCTGACCACACAGCAGTGGGCGGTGCTCGGCGCGCTGTCGCGCGAGCGGGCGGCCGGTGGCATCAGCATCGGCGAGCTCGCCCGCTACCTGATGGTCAGCCGCCAGAACCTGTCGGGCGTGATCGGACGGATGGAGCGCGACGGGCATGTCGCGGTCGCGCCCGACGGGCAGGACCGGCGCTCGCGGCTGGTCACGATGACCGCAACGGGGCGTCGCGTGTGGACCGAGCTCGCGCAGCCCAAGATCCGCGCCTACTACCGGGAAGTGCTCGGCGACTTCTCGGTCAGCGACGCGACGCACACGCTGCACTACCTGCTGAAGATGCTCGAGAACATGGAGCGGGTCGACACGCGGCAGTCGGGCGGGCGCTGATCGTCACGGACGTGACGATCGATCGCCGACGTCGCGTCGTGCCAACCCTGCGCGGGCCGCTCGAGCGGCCCGCGATGCGCTGATCACCGGCCGTTGGTCCCCGTTGCCCACACCGGCACGTGGTCTGCCCGGTAGAGCACCAGGTTGCCGTCCGCCTGCATGTCCAGCCGCGTCGCGCCGCTGTTCATCGTGCCGGAGGCCCAGCGTGGCCCGGCACCGACGTCGTACATCACCAGGTGGTTGTCGCCCTGCATCAGCAGCACGCCGCCCGGCGTGCGGTCGGTGTTCGTCGCCCACAGCGGGCGGGCACCGCCGGCCTCGTTCTTGTAGACGACGAAGTTGCCGTCGAGCTGCATCTGGCCGAAGTACTGCCCGCCGATGGACACCAGCGACTGCCACGGGAACAGCATCCGATCGGTCCGCAGCGAGTCCGCGCCCGG
>CAIUGQ010000549.1 GCA_903898725.1 uncultured Burkholderiales bacterium
CACGCGGCGCAGTGCTAATGCACGGAGCGCTGCAAACGTTTCCGCAAAAATATGTGTTTGGTGGGTCCGGCTTGTGTGCAGGGCTGAGGCCCAGGTGTGCCCGCAGTGCCGTACGTCTCGTTCGCACCACGGCGAGGGACAATGCTGCTGTTTACAAATTGCGCGGCATTATGGCAGAGCCGCGCAAGCAATACGCGTGGTGCGTGCTGCTGCGAGGCAGTGCAGCATCTTGGTCCATGTTGGGTTTGACCTGTGTCACAAGTATATCTTGTTTTTGTGTTTGTATTCGTATTTGGGTTGTCCTGCCGGCAAAATCAAAGGGAAACGCATCCATTCCCCTCAGTGCAGCGCACACACAATAGGACACGCGCGCCAAACCCCTACGTCGCTCCCTGCGCGGGCGTCGCTGCGGCGGCCGCGGGCGCGATGCACGCACTGGGCTAGACTCCCCGGCTTTGAGGCGGGCGCCTGCGCCTGCGAGGGTCCATGCGACAGCGATTCGACGCGGTGATCGTCGGCGCCGGCGCGGCCGGCCTGTTCTGCGCCGGCGTCGCCGCGCAGCGCGGGCTGCGCGTCGCGCTGATCGACCATTCCGAGCGCCTGGCCGAGAAGATCCGCATCTCGGGCGGTGGCCGCTGCAACTTCACGAACGTCGAGGCCGACCGGCCCGAACGCTTCCTGTCCGAGGATCCCGGCTTCGCGCGCCATGCGCTGCGCGCCTACGGTCCGCAGCGGTTCGTGCGGCTGCTCGGTGCGCACCGGATCGGCTGGCACGAGAAGCACCGCGGGCAGCTGTTCTGCGACGACTCGAGCGAGCGCATCATCGAGATGCTGCGGGCGGAATGCGAGCGCGGCGGCGTCACCTGGTTCAGGCCGTGCGCCGTCCGCGAGGTGCTGCGCCCGGAGGTGTCCGTCGCCGCGCCCGAGCGCTTCGTGCTGCGGACCGATGCGGGCGAACTCGCCTGCAGGTCGCTGGTGGTGGCCACCGGCGGGCTGTCGATCCCGAAGATCGGCGCCACCGACTGGGGGTACCGTCTGGCCGCGCAGCTCGGCCTGCGGGTGGTCGAGCCGCGGGCGGCCCTCGTGCCGCTGACCTTCACCGCGCAGTCATGGCAGCCGTTCGCCGAACTCTCCGGGCTCGCGCTCGAGGTCGGCATCCGCCTGCCGGGTGTGGCGGGGGCCAGCCGCTTCGTCGAGGACCTGCTGTTCACGCACCGCGGCCTGTCCGGCCCGGGCGTGCTGCAGATCTCGAGCTTCTGGCGACCCGGCGAACCGCTGTCGATCGACCTCGCGCCCGGCCGATCGATCGCCGAGGACCTGCTCGCGGCCCGCGAGGGCACGCGTCAGCAGCTCGGCACCGCGCTGGCCGGCATCGTGCCCAAGCGTCTGGCGCAGGCCTGGCTCGAGGACGCGTCGGCCGGCGGCCCGCCACCCGATCGACGTCTCGCCGAGCTCGGCAACAAGGCCCTCGCCGCGATCGCGGCCCGGTTTCACGACTGGCGCGTGCTGCCCGCCGGCACCGAAGGCTGGCGCAAGGCCGAGGTGACCGCCGGCGGCGTCGCGACCGACGAGCTCGATCCGCGAACCCTCGAGGCGCGCCGGGTGCCCGGGCTGCACTTCGTGGGCGAGGTGGTCGACGTGACCGGCTGGCTCGGCGGCTACAACTTCCAGTGGGCGTGGGCCAGCGGCTGGTGCGCCGCGCACGCCCTGTAGGCGGGCGCCGGCCGGCGCACGCCGCGGGAGCACCACTCGGGCGCGCCCGCGGTCGGTGCCGGGCCTAGAACCCGATCCGCTGTCGCCGTGCGCTGCGCTCGAGCAGGTCCTCGGGCGCGAGCGCCGAGCGCCCCTCGAGCTTGGCGTTGCCGAACGCGCCGACCAGCGCCCGGCGCATCTCGCGCGGGCCGAGCCCCGCGAGCCGGTCCAGCACCGGCGCCTCGAGCGTCTGAGGGAAGTGCCGGCCCCAGGCGTGCGCCTCGCGGATCTCGCGATAGATCGCCTGCGCGATCCGGCGCGCGCCCTCGGCATCCGGCGGCTCGATCTCGTAGACGTTCATGCGGTTGAGGATCGGCTCGGGGATGCGCGAGGCCTCGTTGGCGGTCGCGATCCACACGATGTCGGAGCAGTCGAGCGGCACCTCGGCGAACTCGTCGGTGAAGGTGCGCGCGGTGTCGTGCTCGAGCAGCGAATACAGGGCGCCCAGCGGGTCGTAGTGGCTCTCGGCCGAGGTCTTGTCGATCTCGTCGATGACCAGCACCGGGTTGGCATAGTCGCCGTGCACCAGCGTGTCGAACACCTTGCCGGTCCGCGAGTTCTTCCACTGCGAGGAGGCGCCCGACAGCACCCATCCCGCGGTCAGCGAGCTCATCGACACGAAGCCGAAGCCGGTGCCCAGCAACTGCGAGAGCCGCTTGGCGAAGTGCGTCTTGCCGATGCCCGGGTCGCCGAGCAGCAGCATCGGCGAGATCTCCAGCGGATCCTCGGTCTCCATGCAGAGCGCGAGCTGCTTGCGCAGGTCGTTCAGCACCTCGGCGAAGTTCGGCAGTTCGCGCTCGAGCGCGTCGAAGTCGGGCATGCGTCCGGGCTTGACGCTGAAGCGTTCGCCGCCGACGCGGATCATCTTCTCGTAGGTGGTGCGCAGCGCGTCGTTGGCGCCCGGGGTGAGCTCGTCGAGGGCGGATTCGACCGCCTGCGTCGAGTAGACCTGCTTGAACCCGGCGATGGAGAACGAGCCACCGGGGGACAGGGTGAGGGCTTGCGGCATGGCGACCTCCGCTCAGAGCGACCGACTGCTTGGGGGACTGCAGGGAAATTCTGCGCACGTCGGGCTCGTACAATCAACATCCGTGCCAGCCGCCGGTCGGACCGAACCGGGGCGTGCGACGCCGCACAGGGCGTCGCTGGCGTCCTGAGAAAGGGTCTGTTAGACTGGCGGGCTCTGCTGAAAGGGAACGAGTCTTCCAATGCCGACCATCCGTGTAAAAGAGAACGAGCCGTTCGACGTCGCGCTGCGCCGTTTCAAGCGCACGATCGAGAAGACGGGTCTTCTCACGGAGTTGCGCGCGCGCGAGTTCTACGAGAAGCCGACGGCCGAGCGCAAGCGCAAGAAGGCGGCGGCGGTCAAGCGGCACTACAAGCGCCTGCGCAGCCAGATGCTGCCCAAGAAGCTTTACTGAGCCAGCTGCACTGAGCTTGCTGCACTGAGCCTGACGGGCCGGCCGCCCTGATTCGCGGCCGACCCCGACAGCAGCGGACGACCCCAGCCGGTCGCCCGGTTCAGCAGCCCGAGGAGCCCATGGCGGCAACGTCACGGGCTCTTCGTGTTTTCCGGGCCTGCCGGCCCACCCCTCCCCGGAGCACCCGATGACCTCCCCCACGCTGAAGGACCGGATCACCGAGGACATGAAGGCGGCGATGCGAGCCCGCGAGGCCGACCGCCTCGGCGCGATCCGCATGCTGCTGGCCGCGATCAAGCAGAAAGAGGTCGACGAGCGGATCGTCGCCGACGACGCGCAGGTCGCCGCCATCGTCGACAAGCTGATCAAGCAGCGGCGGGACTCGATCGCCGCGTTCGAGCAGGCCGGCCGCACGGACCTGGTCGACCGCGAGCGGGCCGAGGTCGAGGTGCTGGCGGTCTACCTGCCGGCGCAGGCCAGCGACGAAGCGGTCGCCGCCGAGGTCGAGGCCGCGATCGCCGCCACCGGGGCCGCGGGCCCGCAGGACATGGGCCGGGTGATGGCGGTGCTCAAGCCGAAGCTGGCCGGGCGCACCGACCTGTCGAAGGTGTCGGGGATCGTCAAGGCGCGGCTCGCGCAGCGCTAGACTCGCGGGGTGATTCCGCAGTCCTTCATCCAGGAGCTGCTCGCCCGCGTCGACGTCGTCGACGTGGTCGGTCGGCATGTGAAGCTGAAGAAGGCCGGCGCGAACTGGATGGGCCTGTGCCCGTTCCACGGCGAGAAGTCGCCGTCGTTCAGCGTGTCGCCGACCAAGCAGTTCTATCACTGCTTCGGCTGCGGGGCCCACGGCTCGGCGATCGGCTTCCTGATGGAGCACGCGGGGCTCGGCTACGTCGACGCGATCCACGAGCTCGCCCGGACGGTCGGCCTGAGCGTGCCGGACGATCGGCCCGGCCCCGACGACGCCCGTCGCCGCGACCCGGACCTGTTCGACACCCTGGTGGCCGCGGCGAAGTTCTACCGGCAGCGCCTGAAGGATTCGCCGCGCGCGATCGAGTACCTGAAGGGGCGCGGGGTCTCGGGCGAGACCGCGCTGCGCTTCGGCATCGGCTACGCGCCCGAGGGCTGGCGCTCGCTCGAGGCCGCGGTGCCCGACTACGCCGCGAAGACGCTGGTCGAGTCGGGGCTGGTGATCGAGTCCGAGCCCGACGCGGACGCCGGCAAGAAGAAGCGCTACGACCGGTTCCGCGACCGGGTGATGTTCCCGATCCGCAATCCGCGCGGCCAGGTGATCGGCTTCGGCGGCCGTGTGCTGGGGCAGGGCGAGCCGAAGTACCTGAACTCGCCCGAGACACCGGTGTTCTCGAAGGGGCGCGAGCTCTACGGCCTGTTCGAGGGCCGCGACGCGATCCGCCGTGCCGACTGCGTGATCGTCGTCGAGGGCTACATGGACGTCGTGATGCTCGCGCAGCACGGCGTCGACAACGCCGTCGCGACGCTCGGCACCGCGACGACCGCGCAGCACGTGCAGAAGCTGATGCGGCTGGTCGACCGGGTGGTCTTCGCCTTCGACGGCGACGGGGCCGGACGGCGGGCGGCCTGGCGTGCGCTCGAGGCCTGCCTGCCGCTGGCGGCGGACACCAAGCGGATCGACTTCCTGTTCCTGCCGCCCGAGCACGACCCGGACAGCTTCGTGCGCGAGCACGGCGCCGACGGCTTCCAGGCCCACCTCTCGAGCGCGCAGCCGCTCTCCGAGTTCCTGCTGCGCGAGCTCTCGGGTCGGGTGGACCTGGCCACGCCGGAAGGGCGGGCGCGGCTTCAGGCCGAGGCCAAGCCGCTGCTGCTGTCGATGCCGCCGGTGGCGCTCAGGCTGCAGCTGGTGCAGGCCGTCGCCACCCGGGTCGGGGTGCGCGCCGAGGACATCCTCCGGTATCTGGGGCCGGAGGCCGGTGCCGCGGCGCAAGGCTCCGGCCGCCGGCGCGACCACGGTACCGAGGCGGCGGGTGCCGCGGACGACGGCCGCTGGGCCGCCGAGCAGAGCGAGGGCGGTGGCGGCTGGGGCGGCGACGCACCGGGGCGCGGTCCGTGGACCGAGCAGGGGGGCGGGCAGGGGAGTGGGCAGGGCGGTGGCTCGGGCCGGCGCTGGAGCGGATCAGGTCAGGAGGGCCGCTGGAACGGCTCGGGTCAGGGCGGCCGCTGGAGCGGCGGGCAGGGCGGCCAGGGCGGTGGCAGGTGGTCGGGCGAGGGCCGGCGCGGCGGGCGCTGGCAGCCGTTCTCCGGGCCGATGCCCAGGCCGATGCCGGTCACGCTGCCGGACCTGCCGCGACGGGCGCGCCTGCTGCTGGCGCTGCATCCCGCGATCGCGCAGGAGCCCTGGTCGACGGACTTCCTGCCCGAGCCGGTGATCGACTGGATCGCGCGGCTCGCCGCGCTGCCGGCCGGTGCGAGCTTCGCCCAGCTGGTGGAGTCGCTGCGCGACACCGAGCCCGAGCTGTCCGCGGCGCTCCAGGCCGAGGCCGCGCAGGACCGCGGGCTGCTGGCCGAGCTCGAGCCGGAGCAGGCGAAGCGGGAATTCGAGGGTGCGCTGGCCCGGATGCGGGACCTGCGGATCCGTGAAGAGGTCGATCGGCTGGCGCAGGCCGGGCTGGTCGACGAGGCGCAGCGGGCGAGATATGCCGAACTGCAGGCCCTCCGAAAAGCCCTTACGTCCCCCGAAGGGACTTGATAGAATAAAAGGTTTTCCCGATTCACATATCGAGGACCGGTTGTGAGCAAAGCCAGCACGACGAGCAAGCGCCCCGCTGCCACGATTGCGACTTCCCGGAAACCGGCCTCGAAGGCCGGCAGTGCCACAGCCGCCATTGGATCGGC
>CAIUGQ010000550.1 GCA_903898725.1 uncultured Burkholderiales bacterium
GCTGACGTCCCGGGGGAAGATGCGTCGATCCCGGGGTGCTTCGGCCAGCGCCACGCTAGACGCGAGGTACTAGCGCTCTGCGACTGCAGCTGAGGGCGTGCCGGATGCATTTCCGTAGGGGGCGTTGTGACCAGCGTTGTTCCACGTGAAACAATGGGCGACGGATCGATGCTGAGCAGCGGCCCCGCGCTGAGCGGCGCGATGTAGCCAGACCGTCGCGGCGTTCGCTCTACCGCCGGCCCCTGACCCATGTGCATCACAACCGCTGGCCCTGGTTCATGTAGAGCCCGAACCGGCCGCCCGGAGCCAGGGGCCGGGTGTCCGCCGCACCGGAGTCGTGCGCGCCCTACCCGGCCGTCACCTCAGACATCGCCCTGCTTGTTCCACGTGAAACACTGCGGGCATCCTCGATCACCATCTCCGCGCCGCGCTCGGCAATCATCAGCGTCGGCGAGTTGGTGTTCCCAGAGGTGATCGTTGGCATCACGGACGCATCGATCACCCGCAAGCCTTCGACACCCCGGACACGAAGGCGCCCGTCGAGCACCGCCAGCGGATCGGAGTCGGCGCCCATCCGTGCGGTGCCAACCGGGTGGAAGATCGTCGTCCCGATGTCCCCGGCCGCCTTCATCAGCGCCTCTTCGGTCTGATACTCGACGCCTGGCTTGAACTCCTCGGGCTGGTACTTCGCCAGCGCCGGCTGCGACACGATCCGACGCGTCACACGGATCGCATTGGCGGCCACCGCCCGATCGTAGGGATCGCTGAGGTAGTTCGGACGGATGATGGGTGCGTCCCGCCAATCGGGGCTGCCCACATGGACCGTTCCACGTGACGCCGGCCGCAGCTGGCAGACCGACGCCGTGAATGCAGGGAACGGGTGCAAGGGCTCACCGAAGCGCTCGAGCGACAGCGGCTGAACGTGGTACTCGAGGTCCGGCGATGCGACCGACGGATCGCTCCGGGTGAAGGCACCGAGCTGACTCGGCGACATCGTCAACGGGCCGCGCCGCCAAAGCCCGTACTGAACCCCCATCCATGCCTTGCCGAGCAGGCTGTTGGCCTGGCGATTCAGCGTCACGACGCCGGAAACCTTGTAGGCCAGGCGAAGCTGCAGATGATCCTGCAGATTCCCGCCGACCCCCGGCGCATCCTGGATCACCGGGATGCCGAGTGCCTGCAGGTGCGCACCGGAACCGATGCCGGAATGCTCGAGGATCGAGACCGACCCGATCGCGCCGGCCGACAGGATCACCTCACCTCGGGCCCGAACGAACTGGGGCGCCGAAGCCGTGCCCACCGGCCCGCGAACGACATCCGCCCCGATGACCCGCCGGCCTTCGAACCGAAGCTTCGAGACATGCGCCTCGGTCCAGACCGTCAGGTTGGGCCGGCCCATGACCGGGCGCAGGAATGCCTTCGAGGCATTCCATCGGACCCCACGCTTCTGGTTCACCTCGAAGTACCCGCAGCCGAAGTTGTCGCCGCGGTTGAAGTCGTCGGTCGGCGGAATGCCGGCTTCCTCGGCCGCCTTCCTGAACGCGTCGAGGATCTCCCAGGAGACTCGCGGCCGCTCGACGCGCCATTCGCCACCGTGGCCGTGCAGCGGATCGGACCCGCCCTCGTCGAGGCCCTGGTAGTCCTCGTGCTTCCTGAAGTAGGGCAGGACGTCGTCCCAGTCCCACCCCGGATTGCCAGCGTCCACCCAGCTGCGGTAGTCACCCCGCTGGCCCCGCATGTAGATCATCCCGTTGATCGACGAGCAGCCGCCGAGGGTGCGACCGCGCGGATAGATCAGCGAGCGCCCATTGAGGCCGGCTTCGGCCTGCGTCCGGAAGCGCCAGTCGGTGCGGGGATTGTCGATGCAGTACAGATAGCCGACCGGGATGTGGATCCAGATCCAGTCGTCCTTGCCGCCCGCCTCCAGCAGCAGCACCCGCTTGGACGGGTCGGCGGAC
The DNA here is from genome assembly GCA_903898725.1 of uncultured Burkholderiales bacterium. Taxonomy (GTDB): domain Bacteria; phylum Pseudomonadota; class Gammaproteobacteria; order Burkholderiales; family Burkholderiaceae_E; genus UBA4615. The sequence goes on from CAIUGQ010000550.1 coordinate 1,959, forward strand.
AGCCGGTTGGCCAGCAGGCATCCCGCCGTGCCGGCACCCACGATCACGTAGTCGAACTCGGCCGCCGCAGCGGCTGTCTCCATGCCCATCGCCCTCGTCTCCCCCGCGGACCGCTCGTGGCGGCCGCCTCGCTCAATGCATCAGGATCACTTGCCGGATCGACTCGCCACGCGCCAGCCGATCGAGCGCCGGGTTGATGTCGTCGAGCCGGATCCGTTCGCTCAGCAGCCGATCCACCGGCAGCCGGCCCGCCTTGAACATCGCGACGAACCGCGGCACGTCGCGGCTCGGCACGCACGACCCGATGTAGCTGCCCTTGAGCGTGCGCTCCTCCGCGATCAGCGAGACCGCCTGCAGCGGCCAGGTGGCCGCCGGGTTGGGCAGGCCCGCGGTCACGGTGGTGCCGCCCCGTCGGGTGATCCGATAGGCGAGCTCGAGCGCGGGCACGACGCCGGCCATCTCGAACGCATAGTCAACGCCCCCGCCGGTCGCGGCCTTCACCTTGGCGACGACATCGGGATCCCGCGCGTCGAAGGTCGCGGTCGCGCCGAGCTGGCGGGCCAGCTCCAGCTTCGCCGGCAGCATGTCGACCGCCACGACGTCACGCGCACCGGACGCCACCGCCGCGAGCAGGGACGAGAAGCCGACCCCGCCGAGCCCGACCACCGCCGTCCGAGCACCGGCTTCGATCTTCGCGGTGTTGAACACCGCGCCGGCGCCGGTGAGCACGGCGCAGCCGAACAGCGCCGCTTGCTCCCAGGGCAGGTCCCGGTCGATCGGCACGACCGACCGGCGCGACACGGTCGCGTACTCGGCGAAGGCCGCACAGCCCAGGTGATGGTTGAGCGTTCCGCCGGAGGGCAGCGTCAGGCGCTTGTAGCCGCCGAGCAGCGAGCCGCTGCCGTTGGATTCGCCGCCCGGCCCGCACAGCGCCGGACGCCCGACCGAGCAGTCCGGACAGGTCCCGCAGGATGGCCGGAAAATCAGCACGACGTGATCACCCACTTTCACGTCGAGCACGCCAGCGCCGACCTCGAGCACCTCGGCGGCCGCCTCGTGACCCGGCACGATCGGCACCGGCCAGGGCCGGTCGCCGTTGATCGCCGACAGGTCGGAATGGCACAGGCCCGCCGCGTGGATCTTGACCCGCAGCTCACCCGGGCCCGGCTCGGCCAGCTCGACCTCCTCGATCGACAGCGGCCGGCTCTCGGCGTACGGCGCCGGCAGTCCGATCTGGCGCAGCACCGCAGCGCGCATCTTCATCGTCATGGCTCCTCTCGTCCTCGATGCCGCTCGGGCCGCGGGCAGGCCCCGGGGGCCCGCCCTTGCCCGAGCGATTCAATATCACTGCCCCATCCCCGGCGACTCAGAGCCCCGCCAGGCACAGGTACTTGATCTCCAGGTACTCGTCGATCCCGTACTTCGAGCCTTCGCGGCCGAGCCCGGACTGCTTGACGCCACCGAAGGGCGCGACCTCGTTCGACAGCAGGCCGGAGTTGGCGCAGACCATGCCGGACTCCAGGGCCTCGGCGACCCGGAACACCCGGCCGATGTCGCGCGAGTAGAAGTACGCGGCAAGGCCGAACTCGGTGTCGTTGGCCATCGCGATCGCCTCGGCCTCGGTCTCGAAGCGGAACAGCGGCGCGACCGGGCCGAAGGTCTCCTCGCGGGCGACCTTCATGTCGGCAGTGACGCCGGTCAGCACCGTCGGCTCGAAGAAGAGCCCGCCGAGCGCGTGGCGCTTGCCGCCGAGGGCCACCGTCGCGCCCTTCGCGGTCGCATCGGCGATGTGCTCCTCGACCTTGGCGATCGCGGCCGACTCGATCAGCGGCCCGATGGTCACCCCCGGCTCGATGCCGGCGCCCACCTTGAACTGGCCGACCTTCGCGGCGAGCTTCGCGGCGAACGCGTCGTAGACGCCGGCCTGCACGTAGAAGCGGTTCGCGCACACGCAGGTCTGCCCGGCATTGCGGTACTTCGAGGCGAGCGCACCCTCGACCGCGGCATCGATGTCGGCATCGTCGAACACGATGAACGGGGCGTTGCCGCCGAGCTCGAGCGAGAGCTTCTTGACGGTGTCGGCCGACTGGCGCAGCAGGATGCGACCGACCTCGGTGGACCCGGTGAACGAGACCTTGCGCACGATGGGGCTCGTGCACAGCTCGAGGCCGATCTCCGGGGCATGCCCCGCATCGGCGGTCACCACGTTGAAGACTCCCGGCGGCACGCCCGCGCGATGCGCGAGTTCGGCGAGCGCGAGCGCCGACAGCGGCGTCGCTTCGGCGGGCTTGGCGACCATCGTGCAGCCGGCGGCCAGCGCGGGGCCGACCTTGCGGGTGATCATCGCGATGGGGAAGTTCCACGGCGTGATCGCGGCGCACACGCCGATCGGCTGCTTGATGACCAGCAGCCTGCGGTCGGGGGCGACGGTGGGGATCACGTCGCCGTAGGCGCGCTTGCCCTCCTCGGCGAACCACTCGAGAAAGCTCGCGCCGTAGACGACCTCGCCACGGGCCTCGGCCAGCGGCTTGCCCTGTTCGGTGGTCATCAGCAGCGCGAGGTCGTCGGCGTGCGCGATCACCAGATCGAACCAGCGGCGCAGCACCGCGCCGCGCTCCTTCGCGGTCTTGGCGCGCCAGGCCGGCAGCGCCCGCGCCGCGGCATCGATCGCGCGCCGGGTCTCGGCCGCGCCCATGTCGGCGACCTCGACGATCTTCGCGCCGTTCGCCGGATCCGTGACCGCGAAGACCGCGCCGGAGTCGGCACCGACCCACTGGCCGTCGATGAAGCCCTGGCACTTCAGCAGGCTCATGTCCTTCAGTTGCATCGTCATCGTCCGTTCCTTGGGGCGGCTCAGCCGCCCGATACCAGCTTCAGTCCGAGCACGCCCGCCACGATCAGCACGATGCACGCGAGCCGCGCCACCGTCGCCGCCTCGCCGAGCAGCACCATCCCCAGCAGCGCGGTCCCTGCCGCGCCGATCCCGACCCACACGGCATACGCGGTGCCCGCGGGCAGCACGCGCATCGCCAGCGACAGCAGCCAGAAGCTGGCCCCCGCGGCGACGACGGTGATCACCGACGGCACGGGCCGCGTGAAGCCGTCGCTGTACTTGAGCCCCAGCGCCCAGACGATCTCGAGCACGCCGGCGACGACGACCAGCACCCAGGCGAGCGTGAGGGAGGGCGTCATGGCCGCCGTCCGGCTGCGCCACCCACCGAACCCGAGCCCCGCGCGACACCAGCGAGCCCGCCGACCGCCGCATCGAACTCCTCGGCCAGCCGCGCCACGAGCGCCGCTGCGGGCATCGGCCGCGCGAGCGCCGCCGCCTGCCCCGCCCACATCGACATCGCCTCGATGTCGCCGGCCTTCGTCGCCGCCGCCCGCAGCTCGGCGGTCAGCGCGTTCTGCACCGGATAGACCGGCATCGCCGCCTCGTCGGCCCGCATCGCCTCCATGAACCCGTTGACCAGTCCGCGCGCCGGCCGACCGGAGAAGACGCGGGTCAGCCGGGTGCCGCGGTCGTCGGCCTCGGCGAGCGCGGCCTTCCAGGCCGGGTGCGCGCCCGACTCGTCGCAGGCGAGGAAGGCGGTGCCGAGCTGCACGCCCTGGGCGCCCAGGGCGAGCGCCGCCGCCACGCCGCGCCCGTCCATGATTCCGCCGGCGGCGATCACCGGCAGGTCGACCGCATCGACGAGCCGGGGCACCAGCGCCATCGTGCCGATCGCGCCTTCCTCGAAGCCGCCGACGAAGGTGCCGCGGTGGCCGCCCGCCTCGCCGCCCTGGGCGACGATCGCATCGGCGCCGGCCGCGGCCCAGGCCCGGGCTTCGGCGACGTTGGTGGCACCACCGAGGATGCGGCAGCCGGCGCGCCGCAGCGCCGCGAGGCGCTCGGCGGACGGGATGCCGAAATGGAAGCTCGCGACCGCGGGCGCGGCCTCGATCACCGCGTCGAGCTGCGCGGCGAAGGATTCGCACACGCGCGCCGGCGGCTGCTGCGCCGGCAGCCCGAACCGGGCCCGCCACGAGGCGATGCGCGCCATGGCCGCATCCTCGCCATCGCGCGCGAAGCGCTCCGGCTCGTCGAGCACGAACAGGTTGACGGCGAACGGCCGGCGCGTCAGCGCGCGGACCGCGGCGACCTCGCTGCGGATGCGATCCGGCGAAAGCACCGCCGCCCCCAGCGAACCGAGCACCCCGGCCTCGCAGCAGGCCGCGACCAGTGCCGGCGTGGTGATGCCGCCGGCCATCGGCGCCTGCACGATCGGCCGCTCGAGTCCGAGCAGCGCAGCGACGCCGCGCCCCCTGAGCAGGTCAGTGGCCGTCATCGCGGCACCTCCGGTGTCGGGCGTCCGTCCGGACGCGTCACTTCATCGTCGGCATCACGAACTCGGCACCCGCGCGGATGCCGGCGGGCCAGCGCTGCGTCACCGCCTTGTAGCGGGTGTAGAAGCGCACGCCCTCGGGCCCGTGCATGTGGTGGTCGCCGAACAGCGAGTTCTTCCAGCCGCCGAACGAGTGGAAGGCCATCGGCACCGGGATCGGCACGTTGATGCCGACCATGCCGATCTGCACGCGGTTGGCGAACTCGCGGGCCGCGTCGCCGTCGCGCGTGAAGATGCAGCAGCCGTTGCCGAACTCGTGGCCGTTGACCATCGCGAGCGCCTCCTCGAAGGACTTGACCCGGCTCACGCCGAGCACCGGCCCGAAGATCTCCTCCTGGTAGATCTTCATCGACGGCTGCACGCCGTCGAACAGGCAGCCGCCCAGGAAGAAGCCGTTCTCGCGGCCCGGCACCTTCAGGCCGCGGCCGTCGACCACCAGCTTCGCGCCTTCGGCGACGCCGGTGTCGACATAGCCCTTGACCTTGTCGAAGTGCTGCTTCGTGACCAGCGGCCCCATCTCGGCGGTCTTGTCCATGCCGTCGGCGACCTTGATCTTGCGGACCCGCTCGGCCAGGTGCGCGACCAGCCGGTCGGCCGTGTCCTCGCCGACCGCGACCGCGACCGAGACCGCCATGCAGCGCTCGCCGGCCGAACCGTAGGCCGCGCCGATCAGCGCGTCGACCGCCTGGTCCATGTCGGCGTCGGGCATCACGACCAGATGGTTCTTGGCACCGCCGAGGGCCTGCACCCGCTTGCCGTGGCGCGACGCGGTCTCGTGGATGTACTTGGCGATCGGGGTGGAGCCGACGAAGCTGACCGCGGCGATCGAGGGGTGCGCGAGCAGCGCGTCGACCGCCTCCTTGTCGCCGTTGACGACGGTGAACACGCCATCGGGCAGGCCCGCGTCCTTCAGCAGCTTCGCGATGAACAGCGCCGCCGACGGATCGCGCTCGGAGGGCTTGAGCACGAACGCGTTGCCGCAGGCCAGCGCCACCGGGAACATCCACATCGGGACCATCGCCGGGAAGTTGAACGGCGTGATGCCGGCGACCACGCCCAGCGGCTGGCGGACCGACCAGGCGTCGATCCCGGTGCCGACCTGTTCGGTGTACTCGCCCTTGAGCAGCGACGGGATCCCGCAGGCGAACTCCACCACCTCCATGCCGCGGGTGACCTCGCCCTGCGCATCCGAGAACACCTTGCCATGCTCGGCGACGATGATCGCGGCCAGCTCGTCGCCATGGCGCTCGAGCAGCTCCTTGAACTTGAACATCACCCGCGCGCGGCGCAGCGGCGGCGTGGCGGCCCAGGCGGGGGCGGCCCGCGCCGCCGAGCGGACGGCGGCATCGACGGTGGCCACGTCGGCCAGCGCCACCGTGCGCACCCGCTCGCCGGTGGCCGGGTTGTAGACGTCGGCGTGGCGGCTGCCGGCCGCGGGCGCGCTCGGCGCGCCGTCGACCCAGTGGCCGACGACCGAGGCGAGTTGCAGGCCGGTGCCCGAGGCGATCTGCGGATCGGTGGTGCCCATGCGTGTCTCCTTGGAGCGGACCCGGTGCCCGGGATCGCTGTTCAACCAGTTGAACGAGTGTTCAGGATATGCGATGATTTTCCGGGTCGACCGAATGGCTGTCAACCGTGACCCTGCCTGCCACCTCTCCCACCTCGGCCCCCGCCCCCACCCTCTCCTCGGCCCCCGCCAGCTCGGGTTCCGCGGCAGCCCCTGCAGTCGGCCCCCGTCCGAGGCCGAGCGGACGCGCTGCGTCCCGCGCGCCCGCAACGACCCCATCGGCCGGACGACTCGTGCCCGCCGTCGAGCGGGCCTCGCGGCTGCTCGACGCGCTGTCGGCGTCGCGCCAGCCGCTGTCGCTCGCCGA